>JBBAES010000124.1:0-4850 GCA_041655815.1 Anaerolineaceae bacterium | reverse complement strand
AAGAAAAAATAGTAGACCAAAAAACGTCCCAACAAAACTGCGCCAATTAAAAACAGCACCGCCCCGATGGAAAGGAAAGTGCGCAGAGGTTGATAGAGCACATAAGAACGAATGATCGCGCCACTCTGCCTCCAAATAAAATTGAACATGCCCTTATGCAAGCGCGACTCGCGTGTGGCCGGATTGGTTTCGATAGGTACACTTTCGATCTTCATCGAGCCTTTGCCGGCCTGGACCAGGGTTTCCAGCGTATAGGAATAGGGGTTATAGACCTGTAGTCTCAGAGCGGCATAGCGTGAAAAGGCACGAAAGCCACTGACTGTGTCCGGAACATCGGTGTTGGATACTCTTCGAATCACTGAGCTGCCCAGGTGTTCAATCACCCGCTTTACAGGGGAGAAATTTTTATTCTCAAGCGCCTGACGGTTGCCTATCACCATGTCAGCCCGACCTTGCAAGAGCGGCTCGATCAGCTTGCTAATCTGGTTGCCGCGATACTGATTATCGGCATCGGTGTTTACGATGATGTCCGCGCCCAGTGCAAGGCAGAATTGAATGCCGTCAATAAAAGCTTTGGAGAGGCCCCGGTTCTTGCGGTGACGCAAGACAAAATCAGCTCCGTGCTCAATCGCCGCCGTTGCTGTGCCATCCTGGGAGCCATCGTCCACGACCACCACCACAATTTCGTCCACACCAGGCAATTGGCGGGGCAGTTCCGCCAAAACAGCAGGCAAGTGCTCCGCTTCGTTGTAAGCCGGGATCTGGATGGCTAATCTCATAATTAACAATTGTACGATAAATTTCACCGTTGAGGGGATTTCGGGACCGCAAAAAACGGAGTTCTAAAATTATGGTATTAATGGGACATGCATAAAAACAACAAGATTTGTTTTCTGCTCTTGCTGACATTAATAATGGCCGCGCTTGCGCCGTTGAAGCCCATGCAAGTTAAGGCAGAATTCAATACCGCTCCCCACGCACAGGTGGCTGCCTATGAGTTGATTTCGGCGATGAACTTCTTGCGCATGTCTTACGGACTTCCAGCTCTGATCGAAAACTCCACCATCAACGCGGTTGCTCAGGCAACCGCCCAGACCATGGCAGACGGGCTGCTTTCGTGGCATATTGGCAATGTAGCCGGGCGTATCTCAGCTGCCGGTTATGGCGCTGGTAAAAAAGTTTATGCAACAGAAAACTTTGCCGTGGCATCTGGCGGCACTATTGACCAGATTATGCTTATGTGGGCTGATTATGACCATATGCGTCCTGCCACCACACCCAACTACTGCCATATTGGCGCTGGAACCGCCACCGCTTCAAACGGAATGACCTATTACATCCTCCAGGCAGCCTACATCTCAGGAGAGGCCTGTGACTCCACCCCACCCACTGGCGGTGGGGGGACCCCCGGTCAGCCGCCCATCGGTTACGGCATCGTCACCCCTGTCGAAAAAGTTGAACTGAATGAGGAGGGTAACTACGTCCACGAAGTCAAGACCGGACAGAGCTTGTGGTCTATCGCTGTTGCTTATGGGGTGACTATCAAAGAAATCCTGGCCTGGAACAACCTGCCGGATAGCTACGTGCTCTGGCCGGGAGACAAACTGACCATTGCCGGGCCAGAGTCGAGAGCCTTGGTGACTCCGACACCACGCGGCAATGTGAGCTTAGCCGCTCCAGATGCGGATGGAAGCATTGTTCACGAAGTCCAGGCTTACCAATACCTTTATACGATTGCAAAGGCCTATGGTGTCAGTGTGGATAGCATTCTCACGCTCAATTACCTGGACGTGAACTGGCCGCTTTCCATCGGGCAGAAGCTGGTCATCCGTGGCCCGGACCAAACCCCAACACCGACGCCGCTGCCTCTTACCCCGCTGCAAAGGCTCACCCCCGATGCGGACGGCAAGTATTATCACACAGTCGTCGAGGGGCAGGCACTGGAATGGATTGCGAACTTGTATGGAGTTTCCCTGGCTGATTTGATGACCTGGAATTTCCTCAACCCCTCCAGCATCATCTACCCCGGCAACCGGCTTCTGCTCCAGGTGACACCGCCCGCCACGATTACGTCCACGCCCGCGCCGGCAACCAAGACGCCCTTGCCCAGCCCAACACGCACCGCCAGCCCGTCACCAACCGCGACGCGAGCGCTCTCGCCAACGCCAACCGCAACCGTACCCCCTGCCTCGCTCAACCTGACAGACAACCCGCTCAACTGGCTCTGGCTCCTGGCTGTAGCTGCTGTCGGGGTAGCAGTCTATTTTGTAATAAACTCGAACAAAAGGTCAATTATTTAATCATCGACTCAAATCTGTGCCGGCGGTTTTTTCTGGTTACACTGCTTTGGGAAAAACTCGGTGAAAGATAAAAGAGAGAATTTTTCAACTCAAAGTTCCACTTGGAAAATATTTATTTATTGTCATGTAGCAGCGTTTTCTTCACTATGTCGATGGGTGCAGTGCTGGAAAGAACCACGAATTGTATATAAATATACTTTCCCCGATTGTCTCTGCCTCTGGTCTTAACCAGAAGCAATCCAAAACTGTTATTAAAAGCACGAGTGCTACGAAAACTGCTATCGGTTGTTCGCCGGTTCAGGCTAAAAATGCCAGCGAAGTGAGAATTAAGGAATGTTTTCGAAAATCAGTTTGAACTAAATAAGCCCCGAACGGACGCAAAGGAAAAAGGTAATATTTGTTAAGTAACCGTAAGGTCCCACAACATTATCGAAAAATTGAGTTGGCTTTCCGCGGCAATTCTATGCACAAAATTGCATCGGAATTACCATGCGAATGATCCAAATAAGAGATTATCTAAGACATCACGTAATAAAGCGTGTATGGGGATGGCAACTTTCTGAGAATTGTTTCTATGATAAAATTCACAAAGTAGGAATAGGACTAAGGTGTAAAAGGTGGCAAAGACGATCCTTGTTACAGGCGCAAATGGGTATATTGGTCAGAAAGTAGTCAAACAATTACTTGATCTGGGGCTAAATGTATTCGCTGCCGATTTAGTTGTTGACGGAATTGACCCGCGCGCAGATCGTCTCCGGGCGAATCTTTTCGAGAATTCAGAAGAAATTATCAAAAGAGTCGATCAGATTGACACCTGCTTGCATCTTGCCTGGCGTAACGGCTTCAATCATTTTGCTCTCAGCCACATCGATGACCTACCGGGTCATTTTCGCTTCATTTCCAGCTTATTGGAAGCCGGATTAAAGCATATCGCTGTTCAAGGCACCATGCATGAGGTTGGGTATTGGGAAGGCAAGATTGACGAAAATACCCCAACCAATCCCATCAGCTTTTACGGTATTGCCAAAAATACTTTACGCCAGCTAACTTCTTTAATGGCAAAGAAAAATGAAGCAACTTTTCAGTGGCTGCGAGCCTACTATATTCTCGGCGATGACAAACGCAATCATTCCATCTTCACCAAGATCCTTGAGGCTGAAGAACGAGGGGATACCACCTTCCCGGTTACTTCCGGGAAAAACGCATTC
Source organism: Anaerolineaceae bacterium (assembly GCA_041655815.1). Classification (GTDB taxonomy): domain Bacteria; phylum Chloroflexota; class Anaerolineae; order Anaerolineales; family Anaerolineaceae; genus Mesolinea. Next base: position 1,342 of record JBBAES010000124.1, on the reverse strand, counting down.
GACTTCATCGAGGTTGACGAGCTCGCTTTTCAGATTGCTCTCTCAATTTCACAGTCTGTCGTGACTGGGATCATCAATACTTGTACCGGTAAAGCCACCACTCTGCGTGAGAAGGTGGAAGAATTTATTGCAACAAGAGGTCTGAACATCAAACCTCAATTTGGTGCTTTCCCAGACCGACCCTATGATTCTCCAATTGTGTTTGGAGACAATACAAAAATACAAAAAATTATTGCTGCTACAGGGCAAAATCAGTCATGAAACTGGATAAAATCAAGCCAATTCGACGAATTGCAATTTACTTCTTCTACGATAAAGACGGCATCGTAGACGATTACATTCCTTATCTTTTACGCGACCTTGTTAAGAACCTGGAAAAACTGATTTTCGTCAGTAATGGATCCCTGACCTCGGATAGCAAAGCGAAACTTGCTGAATTTGAACCGGTAATTCTTGAACGTGAAAACAAGGGGCTGGATGTCTGGGCCTACAAAGCAGCCCTGCTATCCGTTGGCTGGAAGGAACTGGCGGGATACGATGAGGTTGTCCTGCTTAACTACACCCTCATGGGTCCGGTGCATCCATTCAAAGAAACCTTCGACGCAATGGCGGATCGAAATGTCCATTTTTGGGGTCTCACCCGCCACTACGGTCTTCCCTTTGATCCATGGAAAACATGTAAGTACGGTTACGTGCCCATGCACATCTCCTCCAGCTTCATGGTGTTTCGCGCTGATTTCATCCAATCGAAAGCGCTTCAGCACTACTGGGAAACGGTGCCGCAGATTCGCACCTACGCCGAATCGGTCGGTTGGCACGAAGTTATTTTCACTAAAGATTTCACCCGCATGGGATTCAAGTCGGATGTTTACGTCAACACGGACGATCTGAAAGACTACCACGAATATCCGATGATGCTCTACCCGAGAGAACTGGTGGAGAACCGAGGATGCCCGGTCTTTAAGCGCAAGGTTTTCTACAATATTTACAACGAATTCATCGAAGTGAGTCCTGGGCAGGCAGCCCGCGATTTGTATCAATACCTGGAGCAAAAAACGGATTATGACCTGAACCTGATCTGGGATGTGCTGCTCAGAACAGCCCACATGTCTGATATCAAAGAGCGGCTTCAGCTTAACTATATTTTGCCTGATCAGATCAAGATTCCTGATGAAAAACCAGCTCTGAAAGCGGCTCTCTTCCTTCACATCTACTATCCCGATCAAATTGATTATGTTCTTGGCTACGCAAAAAACACCCCGGATGATATGGACATCTTCATTTCTACAGACAGCGTGGAAAAGAAAGAGTCCATCGAATCGGTGTTTACCGCCTTGCCTGA
>JBBAES010000123.1:0-4865 GCA_041655815.1 Anaerolineaceae bacterium | reverse complement strand
AAAAGGAACTGGTTTCCCAGTTCCTTTCACATCTCAATCAATCTTAGCGATTATTCTTTTGTAACTGTACCATCAGTGACTTCCATAACCTCACCGTTTCCGCTATCCAATTTGCTTGTCCGGCGTTTGGCAACAGATTTTCGAATCGCACGAACCAGGAAGTAGATGCCAACTCCCAGCGGAATCAGGAAAGGCAGGCAAGTGATGCTGAACTGGATCAGGAAGTCACCAAGATCCTGAAGCATACGAACCAAAGTTTCCAGAGATTTCTTGGCTGTTCCTTCCGGTTTCCAGCCGCCAATTTCAATGGGCTGCAAGGAGGCTTCCGCGACAAATTCAACTGATAGAGAAGAAAGCGCTGAGGATTCCCGCAGATACTTGATGTGTCCTTCAAGCACTTCGATCTGGCTACGAATTTCTGTCAGCTCACGAAAAACCGACATTGTCGCTTCCAAATCGTCTGTGTTTTCCATCAAGACCATCAATTGCTCTTCAGCAGCTTTCAGGTTGCGCAAGCGCGAGGTCGAATCGACAAAATCTGAGGTGACATTGTCACCGGTCAGACTCTCAGACAAAACTCCATTTTTGCCGTCTGCAGACATCTGCCGGACCGCTTCCATTGCCTGCTCCAGCTTATCTGCCGGAACGCGAATGACAATAGAGGTTCTGGTATAAGTGACATTGTTGTACGACCTATCGGAATAGCGATTTGTACGGACAACATATCCGCCTAGCTGTTTGGCTAAATCGAGGGTCTGTCGCATGGCTGCGACTGTATCCGCGACAGAAACCTGTAACGAGGCCGTCTGAATGACCATACGTTCCTGGCCTGTCTCCTCACCGGGGGCAGGCTCCATGGCAGGCGCTTCTACCACGTACGCATCTTCTTCGTAACCCCACTCCATGTCGCTTCCTGACATTTGCGGTGAAGCGTTACCCTGATCCGATGACCTGGCACAAGCACTGAGTGCAAGTATCATTATCAATCCAATTAAAAATAGTTTCTTCTTCATTACTCTCCATTCGTAACAGATATTTTCACTACACAGACGCTGTCTTTTGGGCAAAAGTTCCAACGAATAATTATGGCAAATAAAGAAATTCTAGGTGCCTGTTCTGAGTCTCAATGCTTGCCTTTTCGGAATTCCAAGTTGTAGAATGCGGGCAGTGACGGCTTCAATATCATATCTTACCCGTTGGAAGAGGAAGGTGCCCTCTTCTTCGTCCCAGATTACGAAAGCGGCTCGTGGATCATAATTGCGCGGTTGACCAACGGAACCAGGGTTGAGAATAAAACGCCCTTCTGGCTTCCAGCGATCACCTTTGTCTGGCAATAAGATGCGTATGCCGCCGTTTTCGTTCAGGACAAAAATGGAAGGTATGTGAGTATGACCAACCAGACATCCTTGGGTAGAAAATTCATCAAAGTTAGGCCTGGCAGTACCAACACTGAGGACGTACTCCCAAATCGGGTTACGTGGACTGCCATGGGTGAGTGTAAGATCCTGAATTTCAAGCTTGAGACGTAACAACTCCAAAAAGTTGAGGCTTTCTTGACTGATTAGACGGGACTGGACACGAATAGCTTCAGCCGCTTCGTGGTTAAAGCGATCAATGGAGATAAAATCCATCAAGGCGGCATCATGGTTGCCCATCAGCGCTTGCAAATTGGGCTGGACACGAAGTAACTCGATACATTCGTTGGGGTCCGGTCCGTAACCAACGACATCACCCAGAAACCAAACCTGGTCAACCTCTCCCGCAGCCTCAAGGACCGACTTAAAGGCAGGCAGGTTAGCATGAATGTCAGAAAGAATCAACGTGCGCATATCAGGGCATATTAAAGGTGATACTCCAGTCGCCGTTTTCGACTTCTGCAGGAGAGGTTGTGCCAAAAATGGTTATCCAGGTGTTGCCCGGCTGTAAATGAAAGGGGGTTCCGTCGCCATCTAAGAACTGGATCGGTTTGTTTCGTTCGGGTGTTTTCCAAAAGACTTCGTAGGCCTGTCCATCGCGGAAGATAGTTGCTTCGTAACCAGTTGCGTTTCCAATGAGATCAATGTTATGCAGCGTCCCTTTGATCTCAGTATACGGAGCTTTCAAGACAATGATATTAGAGAAGGCTAGCTGTTCATCCGTGTTCTGATCTATCAAGGGTTTATAAACATAATAGGTGCTCTCGTCAATAGTCCAGTTGTGATACTTGCCGGTTGCGGTGTCATAGATCCAGTGAGCCATACTGGAAGAGGTCCAGATGATCCAGACACTATTACCCTCTTGTCCTCCAGGCGGCGCTGATTCTGAAAAAGCCATGCCGCTTAGATCAGGGTCGTCTTTTGCGTATCCGAGGTAATTGAAGTAATTTGAGAGCGCAGAAGAATCTCCAAAAACGCTGTAAACATAATTTCTGCCGTCGTCGCAAACACCAGGACAGAGATACTTGTCAAGGAAATAGCGCCCGGGAATGTAGAAGTCGAGGTAAGGTAGAACGTCTTCCTTATCCCCGCCGGTAGATCCGATCACCGCCTGATACAGGCTTCCCAAGTGGCCATCCACGCGGCGAATTGACCGCATCGGTCCAATTTTGCTTGAATCTTGACCGTAATAAAGTGCGGCGTAGCGATTAGCGCCCCAGCCAATATAATACTCAAAGACAATGTCTGCTGAAGAAAGCCCCCAATGGGGTTGGTAATCGATCAGGTGGTTGGACACCTTCATGATCACTGGTCTGCGCCGCAAAAGAGCAGGGTCTGCCACCTTCAAACCGGTCAATGGGTTGACTCCCTCCGCGTAAGTATCAGGACCTATCACAGCTTGGGATGGAGGTCTGTTGGTCGGTTTCGAAGTGGGCTCACTCGTGGGTTCCGAGGTTACATCTGCTGGTGTGCCGGTTGAAGCAGGCTCCTGGAGAGTAGGCATGGCAGTTTGAAACCCCTCTGTCCGCTCTTGTTCGATAACGGCCGTGACTGTCCCGGCAATTGCCGTTTGTTGTCCGGTGGTAAATCCCTCTGGACTCATTGGAACGCAACCGGAAAGAATCAGCGCAAAACAAATCAACAGAAAAAAGGTTATTTTTATTGTTTTCATATCCACTTCCTGAATACAACAATTTTACCCCATCGACAAAGGCAAAGTATGGACGTATGTTGTAATGATGAAGGAACCCAGTACCCGTCGAGCTAATTACTCAAGTAACAGGTCCATTCTGTTGATGCCGGCATCGAAGGGCTTTGCCAGCGGGTGATGCACCACCATTGCTGCTGTCGATTGCTCAGGCACGAGCTGCCAGGCGGAGGTCAGTTCCATACCCAACACCTTTTCAGCTGGCAGTAAATCAAACACTTTGCGGTGCTCATTTATCCAGGGAAGCGCAGGATAGCCCCAGGAGTAGCGGAAGCCTTGGTCAACCCCTATGCCCATTTCTGCGCGAATCTGGCGGTGGATGAATTCTGCGCTTGCTTCTGCCATCTGGACGGCAAGCCCATGCAGGAAATAGCCTTCCGAATACTGCCCCTGACTGTCCAGTTCTTCAAAATGCTTTGTGGCATTCCTGCCAACAGTTACCACTTGCAGCGGCAGCAGGTCAAATCTCGAACTGCCAACCGGCAAGAAGTAATCACTCAGACACAAACCTTCACCCTTGGTTTGACGGGGGAAGTTCAACCTGATAAGTTCTAAAGGGTTAGAAGTATTGCTTTCCCGCGGCTCGTAAACCACCAGGTCATCTCCCTCTGCCCAAACCGGGAAATAGCCGTAGATCGACTGGGGTCGGATCCATCCTGCTTCTTTCGCCTGCGCGAGCATACGAATCCGCCTCTGTTCAAACTCAGCTTTCAACTCCTGCCATTCCTGCCCACGCACTTTTTTCGCGCCCCACGAGAGCCGATATAATTCGGTCAAATTGATCAGTTTTGCCACTTCATCGAACGGCAGTTGCTTTTCAATTCGGATGCCCAACGGCGATACAGTCGGAATGTACTCAGCTGGAGGAACGCTACTGGCGGCTCTCGGCGTTGCCCTTGCTTTCCTTTCCGGTTTATTCACTTCAGACGAAACACGCGAGTGTGCATGCTGCAATAAGGTCCGTTTTTCAGGATCGACCAGTTGGTCCATAACGCTGAGACCTTCAAAGGCATCCTTGCAATAGAAAATACCAGCATTGTAAGGGCCAAGTTCAGCATTTTGGGCAATACGCTCAGCGAACAGGGGGTTGATGGCTGCACCACCGATCAGGATCGGCATCTCGATTCCACGTCGTTGGAATTCGTTGGCGATCAGAGGCATCTGTTTACTGGTCGATACCAGCAATGCGCTCAGCCCGACAGCATCTGCCTTTTCTCCCACAGCGCGGCTAATGATTTCCTCAGCCGGCACTTGTTTGCCAAGATCTGTCACTTCATAGCCATTATTTGCCAGAATGGTTTTGACTAAGTTCTTGCCGATATCGTGAACATCTCCATAAACCGTTGCCAAAACGATCTTGCCCTTGCTGAGTCCTTCCTGTCTTTCCAGATATTGTTCCAGATGAGTGACTGCTTTCTTCATAGCCTCAGCAGACTGGAGCACAAAGGGTAGAATCAGTTCGCCGGAACCAAACCGATCGCCGACCACTTTCATGGCAGGCAAAAGCACCTGGTTAAGGATCTGAACCGCGGCTTCTTCTCTGGGTTGGTCTGTCTCGGATAGAATCTGATCAATATCTTCTTCCAGTCCGTTTTTCTGACGCAAAATGATCCTCTGGAAAAGCCGTTCGCGCGCGTTCAAGCCCTCGAAGGGGTCCTTTTTTTCAACGGCTCCGCTTTCACCTTCAGCATGGGTCTCAAAGTAATTGACCAGTTTCTCCAACGCATCTGCAGTTCGATTGA
>JBBAES010000122.1:0-4905 GCA_041655815.1 Anaerolineaceae bacterium | reverse complement strand
CAAAACCACTACAGCAGCTTGCCCATTAACCGTGGCTGTTGTGCCAGAGGTGAATTCGTAACCGCTGGCTGCTGTCAGGGTGACACTGGCGGTATAGCCCGTGCTGTAATCAAACGGATTCTCATCTGGCGCGAGCGTTTTTGAGCTCTTGTAATGAACGCCCTCGAAAAGTTTCGGGGAAATGCCGTAGTCCTTCAATCCTTTATCCACAACCGCTTCCTTGAATCGCTTTAAGCAGATCGCTTCGATGGGATGGTCGGTGCCGCCTCCCAGAGTTGGCGCGCTGTCACTTTGAACTGCCTTTTCCAAAAGTTGCATAGCTGGTTTGGCGCCGATCTCTTTTAGAGCGTCGTAAATGGCGATCAATTTTTCCCTGGGGAGTTCCCCACCGCAGGTCAAAGCGAAAGTAGATATCTTCTTCAATGCGGAAGCATTGCTCAGGTTTACCTCGATTAGACCAAGCATCACATCCGCAGTTGCGGCGCAATCCTCGAACAACCTGCTTTCACAGATCTGGTTGACTGCTTTGCCGGGGTTAGTAAGGTAGACCTGGGCAGTCTCACTCAGAAACTCCGGACCATTCCAGATGTTTTCAAGCAACCAGGTAAAAGTGGTAACGTGAATTTTGCAGCCATTGTTGATAAGCGAAAGGATGCCGTGGACCTCCTTTAATTTTGGGCAATACCAGAAAGCATCCTTTCCAATGCTGGTAATACTGGCTGGGATGACAATGCTTGCCAAGCCAGTACACCCATAGAACGCCTCATCTCCGATGATGTTCATACTAGCTGGGATGGTAATGTTGACCAGATTCTTACATAACCTAAACATCTTATTTCCGATGCACATAACACCCTGCGGGATGAGGACACTGGTCAGGCTGTAACAATCCTCGAAAGCGCCATCCCCGATGGTGGTCACATTGTCTGGGATGAGAATGTTTGATATGCTGCTGCAATTACGGAACGCCATCCCTCCGATATTGGTAACACTGGCTGGGATGATAATGCTGGTCAGGCTAGTGCACATACGGAAGGCCTCATCTCCTATGCTAGTGATACCTTCCGGGAGGACAAGACTGGTCAGGCTCTCGCACCAAGAGAATGCCTCCTTTCCAATGCTTGTAATACCTTCCGAGATGATGATACTGGTCAGCTTTTTGCATCCCCTGAAGGTACCATCCTCAATAATGGTAATTCCCTCCGGAATGTTGAGGTTGATTAGGTTACTACAAAACTGAAATGCATAACCTCCAATAGCAGTCAAGCTAGCCGGGAATAGAATTCTGTCTAGATTGCGGCAGTATTGGAAAGACATCCTTCCAATACTGCTGACACCCTCCGGGATGACAATATTGGTCAGGTTTTCACACCACTCGAATGCGCAATCACCAATGCTCCTTACACCCTTGGGAATGACAATCTCTGTAATTCCAGGTTCTTCGTAATACTTAACCAAAATACCATTTTTGATTTGAAATCCCATTATTCCACCGTTTTCCATTTATGATTTCGCTGTGATTTTCGTGCTCTTGAATTTGTTGACACTTCAGCCCTTCCAAACCCCGAAAATTCTTATTTGAATCTATCAGAAAATTATACTTGTTCTTAACATCATATTATGGGCAAATACCTTGAAGGAAAAAACTCTGCCCTTCGTTAACACCAGTAATCTTCAGTCTGTCTGGCAATAATCACTTGACCGTTGTTTATGTATTAGCGTACCTCAATATTGAGGAGCTAATTCATGAATCGAGGTAACGGCATGGAATTTTTCAACGAAGCAATCAATCTCCTAAAAATATTAGTCATTGCACTAGGGGCGGGTTTGTCCGTCTGGGGCGTCATCAACCTGCTGGAAGGCTACGGCAACGATAACCCGGGCGCAAAGAGCCAAGGGATCAAACAGCTCATGGCTGGTGGCGGAGTCGTACTGATCGGGATCCAACTGATTCCGCTCCTGGCAGGCTTGTTCGGATAAGTTCCTGATGTCCGGTCTGCTCGACATAATTGAGGAGGCGATCAGATCCTTTTTCATTGGGTTGATAGAAAGCAATCTGACCACTATGTTTGCCGATGTCAACGAGAAGACTGCCACTATTGCAGAACAAATCGGGCAAACGCCGCAAGGCTGGAATGGCAACATCTTCAGCATGATCCGCTCACTCTCCGAGACGGTCATCATCCCGATTGCAGGCATGATCATCACCTTCGTGCTCTGTTACGAGTTGATCACGATGATCACAGAAAAGAACAATCTTCATGAAGGGGACACGTTCAGCTTTTTCAAGTACTTTATCAAAATGTGGGTGGCGGTTTTTCTGGTCTCCCACACTTTTGATATCACCATGGCAATTTTCGATGTCGCCCAACATGTGGTTTCAGCCGCTTCCGCTCTGATCACAGGGAGCGCGTATATCGATATCGGTGAAGTCCTGGCAGCCATGATCGCAGCGTTGCAGGATAAAGGCATCCCGGAACTGGCTGCTCTTGCCATGGAAACGCTCCTGGTTGGCAATGCGATGAAGCTGCTCTCAGTGCTGATCACTGTGATCCTATACGGACGCATGATCGAAATCTTCCTGACCTGCTCAGTTGCTCCGATTCCCTTCGCCACCCTGACCAACAAAGAGTGGGGTCAGATCGGGAATAACTATATCCGCAATCTGTCCGCTTTGGGTTTCCAGGGCTTTTTCATGATGGTCTGTGTGGCGATTTACACAGTTCTGGTTCAAAGCATCGTGCTCTCAGCCAATATCCACGCCAGCGTCTTCCAGATTGCCGCTTATACCGTGCTGCTGTGCTTTTCGCTCTTCAAGACGGGCAGCCTGTCCAAATCAATCTTCAATGCCCATTGAGTGAAAGGAGGAATTGATTGGCTTATGTAACTGTTCCCAAAGACCTTAACCGGGTCAAAACAAAGGTGGCTCTCAATCTGACCCGCAGGCAATTGATTTGCTTCAGTGCCGCAGGATTGGTGGGGATTCCACTTTATCTGCTCACACGCAATGCGTTAGGAAACGACCTGGCAGCGCTGCTGATGGTAATGGTAATGTTGCCCCTGTTTGCTTTTGCATTATACGAGAAGGATGGCATGCCACTCGAGGCTTTTATCGGTAACTACATCCGTGTGCGGATTATTTACCCCCGCATCCGTCCTTATCAAACCGAGAACTTCTATCGCCTCATTCACTATGAAACCCTCCACAGAAAGGAGCTGCGTGCCCGTGCAGAGAAAAAGATCCGCAGAACCCACAAGGCCAAAAGCCGCGCTGCGTAAAAGAAAAACCAGGCCTGAGAAGCGCTTTCCCAAGACCGCGCAGAAAACGATACCGTACAAATTGATGTACCCTGATGGGATTTGCCAAGTCAATGAACACTTCTTCTCAAAGGTGATTCAGTATCAGGATATCAATTACCAACTGGCGCTGGAAGAGGACAAGCGCGCCATCTTTGATAAGTATTGCGAATTCCTGAACTATTTTGATTCCTCAGTAAAGCTGCAGCTCTGCTTCTATAACTATTCCGGTCGCACAGAAGATTATCAGTCCTTAATTGCAATTGACGATCAGCAGGATGCTTTCAATGATATCCGTCATGAATACGCCGAGATGCTCAGTTCCCAACTAGCCAAGGGCAATAACGGGTTGCTTAAGAGCAAGTACATCGTTTTCGGAATTGAAGCTCTCTCTTACAAAAAAGCTAAAACACGCTTGGACCGTATTGAGATGGATGTCTTTGCCCAGCTCCACGGACTTGGCGCGATTGCCCAGTCACTGAACGGCGTTGAGCGCCTAAGAGTCATGCATGACCTCTTAAATGAAAGCCAGGACAAGTTCCATTTCAACTGGAAACAGCTCAAAGATAGCGGTTTGGGCACCAAAGATTTCATTGCCCCCAATGGCTTTGACTTCCGAGATAGGGGCAGCTTCCAGATGGGTAACCGATATGCCCAGGTCTCCTATCTGCAGATCCTGGCTCCGGAACTCTCTGATGAATTGCTCAAGAACTTCCTGGTACTCGAGAGTGATCTGGCGGTCACATTGCACATTCAAAGCATTGAGCAAACAGAGGCGATTAAGCTAATCAAGCGCAAGATCAGCGACCTCGACAAGATGAAGATTGAGGAGCAGAAGAAAGCCGTCCGCTCTGGATATGACATGGACATCCTCCCCAGCGATCTGGTCACCTACGGTGCTGAAGCCAAAACTCTGCTCGAGTCGCTGCAAAGCCGCAATGAGCGGCTGTTTCTGGTTACCTTTCTCTTGATGAACCTATCCTCTTCCAAAAGCAAGCTCGAAAACGATTTTTATCAGATCGCAGGCATTGCCCAATCTGCAAACTGCAACTTACGCCCTTTGAATTTCCAGCAGGAGTCTGGATTAGCCGCCATGCTACCTCTAGGCGTTAACCATGTACCTATCGAACGGGCTCTGACCACCTCCGCAACCGCTGTTTTTGTGCCATTCACCACGCAGGAGCTCTTTCAACCGCCACCAGCTTTGTATTATGGTCTCAACGCGTTATCAAACAATTTGCTTATGGCTGATCGCCGCAAACTGAAAACGCCTAACGGCTTGATCATCGGGACCCCAGGATCCGGCAAGTCCTTTGCTGCCAAACGAGAGATCACCAACGCTTTTCTGGTCACCGAAGATGACATTATCATCACTGATCCGGAGAGTGAATATGCGCCGCTGGTGAATGCCTTGCATGGTGAGGTGGTCAAAATCTCGATCAATTCCAACCAGTACATCAATCCCCTTGACCTCAACCTGGACTACAGCGAGGAAGAGGACCCGGTCGCACTTAAGATGGACTTCATCTTCTCCTTTATTGAACTGGCAGCAGGCAGGAAGAGCGGGCTCAAACCCGAGGAAAAGTCCGTGCTTGACCGCTGCATCCA
>JBBAES010000121.1:0-4920 GCA_041655815.1 Anaerolineaceae bacterium | reverse complement strand
TGTCACAGGGAAAGGGGCAGCCGACCTTATCCGTGAACGCTATGGTGTCAAAATCACCACATTTGCCATGCTGGCTCTGATTATTGCCAACCTGGGTACGACGATCGCCCAGTTCGCCGGAATTGCTGCTGCAGGTGAACTCTTTGGGATCAGTAAATATATCAGTGTACCAATCGCTGGCATTTTAATGATCATGCTAATTTTAAGAGCGAATTACAAATACGTCGAAAAAGCCTTATTGCTGCTCAGTATTGCCTCGCTCAGTTACGTTTTTGCTGTGTTTGTGGTCAAACCAGACTGGGCAATTATTGGGCAGAGCCTCATCCGACCCTCCTTTTTGTTAGATCAGGAGTACATTTTTACATTCCTGGCTGTCATCGGAACCACCATCACCCCCTGGGCGATTTTCTACCTGCAGGCCTCAATCGCTGATAAAGGTGTGGAAATGGAAAACTATGGCGACACCAAAATTGATGTCAGTTTTGGGGCAGCCTGGGGTAACGTGATCTCAGCATTCATCATCATCGTTACAGCCGCCACGCTTTTTCAGGCTGGCATCGTGGTGGAGAGCGCAAAGGATGCCGCCCTGGCGTTGGAACCGCTGGCCGGAAATTGGGCTGGTCTATTATTCTCAATCGGCTTGCTCGGTGCTTCGCTTCTGGCAGTCTCGGTCTTACCGCTCTCGACAACCTACGCAATTAGCGAGGCCTTCGGCTTTGAACGTGGATTGAATCGAAGCATTAAAGAGGCTCCTATATTCTATGGCAGCTTCGCTTTGATCATGCTTATCAGCCTGGTCACCGTATTGATACCCGGATTGCCCCTCTTTCGCTTGATGATTATCTCTCAGGCTATGAACGCGATTTTATTACCTGTGCTGTTGATTCTGATCTTGAAACTGGCCAATGATAAAAACATCATGGGCGTATATACCAACAAAAAATTGGTAAACGTCCTGGCTTATGGCATCACGGGATTGATCATGCTGGTGACGATTGTGCTCTTGATCGAACCATTTCTGACCGCTTAAGAAATAAGAAAGCCTTCACCCTATTGGCGGCCACCTAAATAGTTTCTCACTCTTCCTGAGCGAGGAACTATTTTCCCTCCTGATCGACGATGAAATCGATTGCAGTGTCAATGTCTGATAGACATTGACATCTTGGGGAAAACTTAAACCTACTCCCCTGCTGGAATCCCTCCGGACCAAGTCACCGTTATTGGGTTTGCTTAATGGGATCTTAACCTGGTTTTACTGAGGTCTGGAACGCAAATAGCTGACCAGACTCTGGAGATCAAGAAATTCCTCCACACGGTCACCTTCCCAAAACTCCCATAAAACCTGGGGATGGTCATTATTTATGACTACGCGCAAGCCTTGGCAAGCTTCAGTATCTTCTTTCACAGAAAAACCAACCCGCTGCAGCGCGCGTTCAGTCCAGCCTCGTGCCGTCCCTTCACCCTGCAAACAAATCTGGCCTTCATCGGCGCCGGCAATCGAGAAGTGCCCATTGGTCAGGTCAAAACTAATCTTATCGCGGGCAAAAACGCGCTGGAAATCACCACTCAAGATCAAATCCTCGGGCGCACCGCTGATAATTTCTCCACCAAGAGACATCAGCCAGAAGCGGTCCGCGCTGCGCATGGCCAGGTCCAGGTCATGGGTTGAAGTCAAGACGGTCTGGCCGTGATCGGCAGCCAGCTCGTGCAAAAGATTCATCACGCTAACCCGACCGGGCAAATCCAGGTAAGCGGTCGGCTCATCCAGGACCAAAATGCGCGGCTCCTGTGCAAGCGCCCGGGCGATCATGACCTTTTGGCGTTCACCATCGCTGAGTTTGTGAACCATGCGTTCTTCGAATCCTTCGAGACCAACCCTCCTCAACGATTGACTCACAATTTTCCAGTCATTTTCACTCATACGGTCGAAAAGGCCTGTAAAGGGAAAGCGACCCATGGCGACAAGTTCATTGACGGTCATCGCTCCGACTTCAATCGGGCCGGTTAGAACGACACTGATTTCATTTGCCAGTTCTTTGCGCGTAAATTGCTTTAACTGCTTGCCTCCGAGGAGAACCTCACCGCTCAACGCAGGAAGCAAACCTGTTAACGTCCTCAGGAGGGTCGATTTCCCGGCACCATTAGGACCGACCAGGCAGACAAACTCACTCTGGTACAGGTTTAGATTCAAGTCAGAGCCGACCACCTTGCGAGATGGTTTGCCGTTGACGTAGCCGATTTCGAGCAATTGTGTGGATAGTATCGAGGTTTTCATACGCTGAAGGTAGTCGACCCCCGTTTCTTTTTCAAAACCACCCAAAGCACAAAGGGCGCTCCAAACAGAGAGGTAACCACGTTAATGGGCAGCACAAACTGACTGCCCGGTACCTGCGCAATCAGATCTGCGGTAACCGCAACGATTGCGCCAATCAAAATAACAGCGGGGATCAGCAGTTTGTGGTTGGAGGTTTTGAACAGGTTTCTGGCGATATGCGGTACTGCCACCCCAATGAAACCTATCGGGCCGCAAAATGCCGTGATAGCGCCAGATAATATCGAGGCGCTGATCAGTATTAATACGCGCAACCTGGTCACATTTAAGCCCATAGTTTTGGCGTAATCCTCACCCAGCAAGAGCGCGTTCAACCCTTTTGGCAGAAAGACCAGCACGCCCAATGCGAATACAACCACCGGAATCAACACACTTAATTGCCCCCACGAAACTCCGTTGAAGGCTCCGAACGACCAGATGCTGTAGGCTTTCACCTTCTCAGGCGCACTGAAAAAGACCAACAGGCTTACCAGAGCACTTGTGGCGTGACCGAACATCAAGCCCATAATCAGAAGTGTGGTCGGATTATTAACGCGCCGACCGACCAACAAAATCAGGCCCATGACAAACGCCGCGCCTAAGGAAGCGGAAGCGACCAGGCCCAAACTGCCAGCAGCGTTGAGAGCCGGGATGAACAAACCACCAGCCAGCCCAGCGCCCATGATTGCGAGGGCAACACCCAGGCTTGCGCCTGAATTAATACCGAGGATGAACGGGTCTGCCAAAGGATTGCGAAACATGGTCTGCATCTGCAGCCCGGCAGCGCTCAATGCCATACCCGCCAAAATTGCCGTAATGATTTTTGGCAGCCGGTAATCCTGGATAATAAAAGCCCAACTGTCCTTTACACCGGGCTGTCCAAACAATACTTTGATGATGTCCCGCAGTGGAATGCGAACTGAGCCGAGCGAGAGATTCAAGCCGACTGCCACCAAAAGCAAGACCCCCAACAAGGCAAAAAGCCCGGCCCGTCTGACTGTTGGACTGTGGTCTCCGTTTGCGTTCATCCCTGCCCGGCTCATTTGTTAATACTTACTGCAATGCCTGGTAATAGAACAGTTGGTGTTCTCCGGCCAGGTCTGGATAGAAAATCGCTATCAGGTCCATCAATAGAACGTCCGGGTTGGCAACGCCGCTTTCGTAGTAATCTGTACCGCCCATCTCAGTGATGCGGGCGTTGTTGTTGAAAACTCGACCTTCTTTGAAAGCTGAAAAGTTTGCGTAACGCGAGTCCATGGCTGCCAGCCCTGCCAGATCGTTAGCGAAACCAACATTGACCCAATAGTCCGCGTCTTTCGCACGTTCAACCACGATTTCAAAATCGATCGGCATGGCACCGGAACCTTCCAGGTCGTCCCACAGGTACTCCGCGCCCGCATCCCGCAGCAAAATTGCAGCGAAACTCTCGCCGCCTGGCAAATACCAGGCTCCTTCATAGGCTGTGTTGATCAGGACGGTTACCCTGTCGGTTTTTCCCTCTGTGAGTGCTTTGGCCGCTTGGTAGCGCTCTACAATGGTATCGAAAATCTGAGCAGCCTCAGCTTCCTTGTCATAAAATGCAGCAATGAATTTACTCCACTCTGCTCTGCCAAGAGGGTCTTGCTCCAGGTAATCCGAATTGATCACCACAGGCAAACCAGCTTGAGCGAGCATGGGGTGAGAATCCCATTCGGTTAAGCCAGAAGCAGAGGTCATGATCAGGTCAGGTTCGAGCTCAATTAATCTCTCGACATCAATGGTTGAGCCGCTTCCGACGGTAGCGATTGTGCCTTCTTCAACCCAAGCGCGCACCTGCGCGTTAAAGGTGTAATCAGCAGAATCGACGGCCACAAGACTATCCAATTCATCGATTTGTTCAAGAAAGGACAGATAGGTGGTGCTGAGAGCCACAAAACTGCTGATCGGTGTAGGCACCACAACCGCATCCCTCAGGTCTGCGTCAATCTCGGCCTCTCTTGGAACCAGGGCATAAACCATTGGTTTGGTCGCGCCACTCCAGGGATTGGTAACTGTCAACAATTTATAGCCGTCTCTGTACTCCAGGGTAAAGTTTTGGGCGTAATCAATGGTGACCTGTTCAGTTTCGTTGGAAATTTGGCCAGATTCTTCAAACGGGTAGGCCTCAGTAACCACCTCAACAGGGGTAGCCTCGGCGCTTACTTCCAGCGGGTAGGCTTCAGTCGAGACTTGGTCAGTTTCCACTACCTGAGCAGGTGCCTGGCAAGCAGGCAAAACAATGATGATCAGTATGGCCAGAAGGGTCAGGATTTTTTTCATATTCTCCTCGATTTCAAAAAAATCAACCCCTTCTGGATTAGAAAGGGTTGAGAATATGAGCCTATCTCACCCACCTTCTTAATCCGAGAAGGTCTTGTGGGTTTCCTGAGGTTGGCTTCCTGACTTGTCGAATCGACTTACAGTTGCGGTACAGTGCTGGTCTTTCACCGGCTTCCGCCATTACACCCTGACATCCGGGTATCGGGTTACCTCAAGTTTTCAATTGTGTCATTATCCTATCACTTGAAAATTAGAATGTCAACAAATTACAGATGAGAAAGTTTTCATCCTAAAGATCTCTCTTTGTGGTC
>JBBAES010000120.1:0-4958 GCA_041655815.1 Anaerolineaceae bacterium | reverse complement strand
GACCTCCTCACAAAATTCTGATAAAACCCCCTTGATTTAGATCTCTGAAGGTGTATAATCCGGTTGTTAGTCACTCGGGTGCCCCCCTCACCCAAGTGACTAGCTTTTTTAACTCGGTTTTCATATAAAATAACATGATGACAAATAAGTTCGCTTTTCTTGAATGCACAAACCTGGCATGTGGCTTTCGCTTTCCCCTCGATCTGACTTCGTTCAAGGGCGAATTTTGCCCGCGCTGTGGCTCTGCCTTACATCTGGGATCCTCCCAGTATGAGCAGTGGACCCCTGAGTGGGATTGCTGTGGAGCAGTTAAACTTGTTGGGATCTTGGATAACATCCGTTCCGCCCATAACGTCGGATCGATTTTCAGGACTGCCGAAGCCGTCTGCATCAGGCAACTTTATCTGTGTGGGTTAACCCCTGTGCCAGAAGACAATCGAGCGTTGGCGAAAGCCGCCCTGGGAGCCGAAAATCGAGTCAGTTGGTCTCCGCAGAATAACGCGGTGCGATTAGTCACTCGCATGAAAGCTGAAGGCAGCCAGATTATCGCTCTGGAGTGCCTCCCAGAGGCTGAGAACATCTTTGCTCTCAAAGACGCCGGTCCTCTGCCTGAAAAGGTTGCTGTGGTAGTGGGCAGTGAGCTGGCTGGGATTGACCCGGAAATCCTGGCGCTCTCCGATCGCAAGCTCTACATTCCCATGGCAGGTAAAAAATCCTCAATTAACGTCGCGGTTGCTTTTGGGATTGCGGTTTATCAGCTATTGCACTCGTAAGTTTCCGGTGGCGTTACCACAAGGTTTATTCGTCAAAAGAATCATCGCCCGGGTATGGGGTGCGAGCAGTCAGCCGATAACAAAAAACTCCAACTCGAATTGGAGTTTTGCGAATATTCCTGTTCCTTAAGGTTCTATTACAGTTCCGGCCGGAATAGTGGTGTTTTTAGGTATAACTACAATTCCTTCGCGAACTTTATACAAGTCGTGATCGCTTTCATGCCCATCGGGAAACGGTTTGATCACCACGTTGTCTCCAATGCTGGCGTTTTTATCGATAATCGCGCATTGAATATCACAATTTCGTCCGATTCCCAGAGGTGCTCCATTAGACTGTGTGCCATACCAGTCACAACCCATAACAATAGTGTCCTTAATACTGGTCCCTTCGCCTATAACTGAGCGCAATCCAATGACCGAGTGTTCAATGCAGGCAGCGTTGATTTCAGACCCTTCGGCCAACAAAACCTTCCTTAAGGCACAACTGTTCACGCGGCTTCCAGGTAAAAAGCGAGGATGTGTAAAAATTGGATTGTCCGGGTCATAAAAATCGAATTCGGGGTTTTCTTCAGCAAGTTCAAGATTGGTCTCGTAAAAGGTGCGGATCGTACCAATGTCCCGCCAATAGCCTTCGAAGTTGAAGCCATATACTGCTCTATCTCGGTGGATCAGTGAGGGAATGATATCTCCGCCAAAATCATCCAATTTATTTTCCGAATAATCATCACTCAAGACATCTTTCAGCGTATCCATTCGGAACATATAGATGCCCATTGAACCCAAATAAGGTGATTCGGGGTCATCCCTGCTGACGAGAGTTGACAGCAGGTCTGGATCTTTGGGCTTCTCGGCGAAGCGGGTGATGCGGCCGTCCTCATCACGTTTGAGGATGCCGAAACGAAAAGCCTCATCTTTAGGCACGGGCTGGACTGCCACCGTCACATCAGCGTTATTATCAATGTGAAATTCAGCCATGCTGGCATAGTCCATTCTGTAAAGGTGATCTCCGGCGAGTATGAGCACGTGTTTTGCATTCGTACTGCAAATTTCGTGCATTTGCTTTCTGACGGCATCAGCTGTTCCCTGATACCAATCCTTGTTTTCCATAGTTTGTTCCGCTGCCCAGACCTGTACTCCACCAGGGTGAAAGTTGTCGAAAATATAAGTACGGCTGATGTGCTTATGCAAGGATACAGACAAGAATTGTGTCAGCACAGAAATCCTGAAAATACCTGAATTTATACAATTGCTGATTGGAATGTCAATCAGGCGATATTTACCAGCTATAGGAACAGCTGGTTTCGCGCGTTCCGCGGTCAGCGGATACAGTCTTTTGCCCTGCCCTCCACCCAAAATTACTGCGAGAATGTCATCAGAAATTGCCATTATCTCTCCTTTTTTGTACAAAATCTGCGGTTATTAAAATAAATTGTTGAATAAAAGAGCCCCAACTCAAGAGTTGGCGATTTTTCTGGGATTACACTTGAATTGTACCTGTAATTCTGCCAACATCCGTGAGTAATTCCCTGGCGGTTTGTAAGCTCTGTTCACCGGAGGACCCCAGCATTTCAGCAAGTTCTGTCACACGATCCTCACCACTGATTTCTAGAACTTGTGTGGTTGTACGTCCAGACTCACTCCGCTTAGCAACCTTGAAATGTTGGTCTCCAAAGGCTGCCAGCTGAGGCAGATGGGTCACACACATGACCTGGTGATGCCTGCCCAGATTCCAGAGCATGGAGCCTACCCTGATTCCGACGCGACCGCCGATTCCGCTATCGATCTCATCAAAGACCAGAGTCGGAATTTGATCAGCTTCTGCGAGAACCTCTTTTAAGGCGAGCATAAAGCGTGAGGTCTCTCCACCCGAGGCAATTTTTGCTAAGGGCTTAAAACCCTCTCCAGGATTGGTTTCAATCAGAAGCTCCACTCTATCAATGCCGTTGGCATCAAAGGCAAGCCCTTCTTTGATCGGAAGACCATCGGCATCTTCCCTCTCCTCAATAAGCACTGAAAGGCGGGCTTTCTGCATTTCCAACATCGAGAGTCGTTCTTCCATCTGCCCCGCCAGCTCGATGGCAGCTCTGTGTCTGCTTTCGCTGAGTTCCAAGGCACTTTGAGCGAGGATTTCTTTAATTTCCCGAATTTTCTTATCGACTTTGCCGATCTGACCTTCGACTCCTTCTATTTCACCCAACTCCTCTTGAGCACTCGCGTAGTATTCCAAAACAGACTCAACTGTTCCGCCATGTTTCTTCTTAAGCGAATTGATCAGGTCGATCCGTACTTCAATTTGGTCTAGCCGGGATGGATTAAACTCAATTCGCTCGTTGTATTGTCGCAATTCGTATGCGATATCCGCAAGGCTGCTCAAAGCCATTTCCGTTTGTTCGGCCAGGGATTGCATTTGAAGATCGATTTTTGCCAGAGAGTTTAGCTCTTGCGAGACAGTCCCCAGCATATCAGTCACGGCGCTGGTTTCAGGTGAGCTTTCATCAAGCATCTCCAAAGCGGATTGAGTGTAGCGGCTCAAGCTTTCAGCATTTGCCAGTCGGGATCGTTCTTGTAAGAGAGATTCTTCTTCCCCCGGCTTAAGTTTGGCGGCTTCTATCTGACCAATCTGATAACGAAGAATATCAGCGCGCTCGTCAGCATTGCTCTGGATTTGCTTCAACTCAGCCAACTCATGCTCCATACGAAACCAACTCTGGTAATTCTGCTGGTATTTCTGCAGGAGAGGAATATTGCGGGCAAAACGGTCCAATAGTTCGCGATGATGCTTCACTTTCAGCAGAGAAAGATGCTCAGACTGACCATGCACGTCAACCAGGGCTTCCCCGATTTCAGACTGGATAGCCAGGTTGACACTACGTCCGTTTACCCGGGCAATCGAACGACCCTCAGCTCGAATTTCGCGTGAGAGCGTTAAGAAACCTTCACCCTCGAGCAGTCCTTCCTCTTCCAAGAGCGGTCGCAGGGAATTCAAGGTGACCTCGTCCAATTCGAACAAAGCTTCAACAATGGCTTGGTTGCTTCCTGCACGCACACTCAGACTGTCGGCACGGGCTCCCAAAACCGCGCTGAGAGCATCGAGGATAATAGACTTGCCCGCGCCTGTTTCACCGGTCAGAACTACCAGACCGGATTTAAAATTGAGCGTCAGGTCTGTAATTATCGCAAAATTCTGGATGTGCAGTTCGCGAAGCATAGAACCTCAAAGGCGTATCCCTTTCGTTCGGGTGTAAGCAGTGGTCGCCACCAATACAGCATAAACGACCTTCCAGATCAAAGGCATGAGATTGCCAATAGCCGAGAACATATCGGAAGACAGTCGGAACACATTCAACATTTCGGGCACAAGCAGCGGCAGGCTGCCAATAAGAGCGCCGGCAAGGATCGCGCTACTGAGTACTTTGCTGCGCCGTCTTTTAACAGCAACCCTCACAGCGTTGTAGATTAAAGTGCCAACCCCTGGAGCAATTAACAACGTAAAGAATCCCAGTCGCGGCACAAACAAACTACCCGCAAAAGAAATCAACGCAGAAATCAGGAACCCAACCACAACGTCAAGGTTTTTAGCGGTGTCGAATACTTTTTGCTGAGCGCGGATGCATTCCTGACAACGGTAGCCTGTGGGTGTTAAGATTGCTGTCTCAGGGGTAATCGGTTTTCCGCAGCGATTACAGCGCAAAACCGGACTTTCATCCTGCTGCTCGCTGGTAAATTCAGGCTCGTGTTGGTGGTTGTCAGTCATTTTTTCCAGTTCCGAGGATGGGGTTTTGTTGGATAACAGCTGCCAGATTCCGATAAAAGTAATTTGGTTCTCCAAAGCGCACCATGTGCAGGGAGTGTTGGTTCGCGCTGATATGGACGCGGTCACCCTCGGCCAGCATGACCGGTTGCATGCCATCGATGCTGACGACCACATCGTGTGTTATGGTCGGATAGAGGTTCACCTCAGCGCCTTCAGCCAACACCACACCCCGATCCAAACTAAGGTGAGGAGCAATAGGCAAGATGAGCATATTGCGCAACTCAGGAGGTAAGATCGGCCCTCCGGCAGCAAGAGCGTAGGCGGTTGAACCGGTTGCTGTAGCGACTATCACCCCGTCAGCCACATATGAGTTCATGTAACCTTCGTTCAGGTCGACGCGAACTTCAATTGGGCGTACCTCGTAGCCCCGG
>JBBAES010000119.1:0-5119 GCA_041655815.1 Anaerolineaceae bacterium | reverse complement strand
GTTATGGAAACGCCACGGTCCGACGGATTTATGGTGACTGGACCTCTACCAGTATGAAGTCCTGGAAGGATACGTTAAATTCTTACGCTTTCCAGCCTTTTCAACAATTCAGCTACTCAGTAGGTAAGAACGCTACCGATTCGGCCATGATCATTGACGCGATGGATATTTTGCATTCCAATCAGGTGGATGGTTTTTGCCTGGTATCAAGCGACAGCGATTACACGCGCCTGGCAACCCGCTTACGCGAAAGCGGCAAGCTGGTGGTTGGGATTGGTAAAAACCTGACCCCGAGAGCATTTGTCTCGGCCTGTGATGTCTTTATTTACACCGAAAACCTTGAAAAACGGGAACGACAAAAGGGCCATGCAACCACCAGGCAAAAGATGAGCAAGGAAGATCAGGATCTGATCGACAACATTGAGGATGCCATCGAGATGGCTGGCACCGATGACGACGGCTGGGCACGGCTTTCAGAAGTAGGAACGGCGCTGCGTAGAATTGACCCCGGTTTTGACCCCCGCACTTACGGCTCGAGACAGCTGGCATCACTGGTACGAACGAAGAAGAATTATTTTGATATCAAAAAACTGCCTGGTAAGACGACAATGGTCGTCCGGGCGAAAGAAGAAGAATAGCATTTTCTCTATCTAAATAGCAGACCGGCTATCCTCCAAAAGGATAGCCGGTTTTTGTTTTAAGGCCGGTTTAATGGCAGGCTCTTTACCCTGCCTACTAAAAGTCAATCCCAGGAAGGATAACCGGTAATGTCCTGAATTTCTTTGTATAAGGGGCTGAGACGGTCATACATTTTCAGATAAACCCGGTTATAGAGTTCGTCATATAGTTTGTGGTTTTCTGGGTTTGGTTCAAAGGTTTCGCTGATATGGGTCATCTCTGCAACGGCGGTCTCAAAAGATGGCTGCAACTTCAGGCCAACTGCCAGGTCTATTGCGGCTCCAAGCCCGCTGGCCTCGTAGACGTGAGCGCGATTGACTGGCATGCCAAAGATGTCGGCCGTGACTTGCAGGGTGGCATCACTCTGGGAACCCCCGCCGGCAACCCGAACTTCGGTAATGGGCACCCGGCTGCGCTTGCTGGTACGTTCCGCTCCTTCACGTAAAGCGTAGGCCAGACCTTCGACGATGGCGCGATAGACATGAGCGCGAGTATGAACCCCTCCAAAGCCGATCATGGCTCCTTTGGCATTGGGACCAGGCGATTTCAAACCCGGCGCCCAATAGGGCTGCAGCGTGAGCCCCATAGAACCGGCGGGCACAGAATTTATCAGGTCGTCGAACAATTCCTCGGGGACAATTCCGCGCTGGTCGGCCAGGCGCTGCTCGTTTTGCCCAAATTCGCGCAAGAACCAGGAAACCATCCAGTAGCCTCTGAAGAGCTGGATTTCAAGGGAATAGGAACCCGGAACTGCGGACGGGTAGGGTGGAATGAGCGGGATGACTTCGACGTAGCGAGTGTGGGTGGTGTTGATGGTTGCGGCGGTGCCGTAGGAAAGACAACAAATGTTTGGGGCAATCGATCCAGTGCCGAGCACTTCGCAGGCTTTGTCAGCGGCCGAAGCGATTAGAGGCAAGCCTGCGGGGATTCCGGTTTGTTGGGATGCCTGGGCGGTGATCTCACCGAGCAATCCGCCGGGTGGGACCAAATCGATGAGCATATCTTCTTCGACCGGGACGGCTTGCCATTTCCAGTCGAACTTGCCGGCCCACTGGTGTTTTTTGTAGTCGAAAGGCAGATGGGCAACCTGGCAGCCGACCGAGTCTACTAAATTGTCGGTCATCTGGTAGGTCAGATAGCCGGAAAGAAGAACGATTTTGGCGGTCTTTGCCCATATTTCAGGCTGGTGAGTGCGGATCCAGTTTGTTTTGGCTTCAGATTGCAGATAACGAATGGTATCGGTCATGCCGGAGAGGGCAAACAGCAGTCCCCAAACACCGCCTACAGTCGGCAAACCTGCGGTTCTGCGTTGGTCAGACCAATGGATGGCAGGTCTGAGCGGGGTTCCGTCCTGGGCAAGATTAATGAGCACGTTACGCTGGGTTGTGATCGACACGCCAGCAATTTGGGACTTATCGACACCTGGAATCGCCCAGAGTTGGTGGCAGGCCTGACAGAGACTCTCCCAGAAGAGCTTGGGCTCAAGTTCAGCCCAGCCCGGTTTGGGGGCGTTATAAGTTGGTAGTGCTATCTGTGCTTTGGCAAGCAGGTTGCCTTGCAGGTCGAAAATTAATGCTCGTGTTGATTGGGTGCCGACATCAATTGCCAGCAGGTGCTCTTTTGTCATTTAATCCTCAAAGTCTTTGCCCCAGCGCTTTTCTTTTTGTGCCGGGTTCATATCCAAACCGAGTGTACCACCGGGATTCATAATATTTTTAGGATCGAAATGTTTTTTCAACAGGCGGATGACATCCATCTGTTCTTTTCCGATCTGGTCTTCAAGCCAGGGTGCGGTGGCTTTGCCGACGCCGTGATGATGGCTGATCGAAGCGCCCGATTTGGCAATCGCTTCGAGGATGCCATATTGCAGATCAAGGTATTCTCTAATGGTAGTCATTTTGGCGATAAAAATAAAGTACAAATTCGCGCCTTGCGGGTAGGAATGAGAGATATGGGTCATGCAAATCGTGTTTGGGCGTGATTTAACAAAAGCCCGGACGTCTCTGTGAACCTGGGGCATTTGTGACCAGGTTACGCCGCACTCAAGCGTGTCAATGAGCACGCCGTAATCCTGCAGGTCTTCGCGCATATAGGGGTCGGTAAAGCGACCTTTCTCCCAAGTTTTGGTCACACCAACAAGTGATATTTCGAAGGCTTTATACTGACGACATATCCGACGGATTTTTCTGTCTAAATTGCGGCTGAAGTCTTTTTCGCCATCGGTAAACCCTAACAGCAGGCACTTTTGCATGGGCTTGTAACCCATTTTCTGCAATAAGGTGTCAGCGATGCTGCCTTCTATATGATAGAGTTTCATCATGACGTCGGTTTCTTCGGGGTCGGAGACGCGGTAAACGGAAGGATAACCGAATTCACCCTGCATAATTTCGCGGCTGGCTGCCTGGGCGTCTTCCCATGTGTGGAACATATAACTGAATCTCTTGCGGTTTTCGGGCTGCCAGTGCCAGAGCCGCAGCGTGACCTTGGAAAGGATACCGAAACTGCCTTCCCCTCCCATCATAACCTGGTCAAAGTCAGGTCCGGTGGCAGCACGCGGATGCGGGCAGGTTTTAAATATTCCCCGTGGGGTGATGTATTCCTGGGATAGGACCATATCCTCAATTTTGCCGTAGTAGGTGGAGTTCTGTCCCGCTCCCCGGGTGACGACCCAGCCTCCCACGCTGGAGTACTCGAAGGATTGAGGGAAGTGCCCGACGGTGTAATTGCGCCTGGCGCCCAATTTTTCGACCGCGTTTTGAAGCAGGTCTTCCAGTTTTGGTCCCCACATGCCGGCTTCGACAGTGACGGTCTGGTCGATTTCGTTCAATTCAACCAGACGGTTCATGTGAACGGACATATCGATGCAAATACCGCCTTTGGTGGCTTCGTAACCGCGGGTGACGGTGGAACCGCCGCCAAAAACATAGATGGGGATGAGGTGTTCATTCGCGTAGGCGACGATTGCTTCAATTTCCTCCTGGGATCTTGGAGCCACTACAACTTCCGGGAGGTTTTCGACAATCTGCCGTCTCAGACGCAACGCGTCGATCATGCCTTGCCCATACGAACGCTTGATCCTGGTATAGGTGTCGGTATGCAGATTTTCTTCACCGCAAGTGCGGACCAGAAAATCCATATGTTCCTGGGGGAAGTTGGCTGGAACATCATCGGGAACCAGCTCAAGTCCTAACTTTCCTGGCTGGGAGAGGGTTTCTTCGGTCAGACCAAAACGATCCATGATCAATTTCACCAAACCGCTGTTGGGGTGTTTGAATCCAGAGGGGTGTCCCCATTTAAAGATGGAGCGCCAACTTCCGGCAGGAACCGGTTCTTCATACCATGTGGGTATAAATTTCTCTTTCTTTGCCATTATCTCTCCTATTTCAAATGATTTTCCGGGTCGGGACTGTATGCTTGCAGATAGATCTTTTGATAGCGGGAGATCTCGTTCTGCCAATCTTCCTGAGACCAGGGCAATTCGTTCTGCGTTAATGCCTTCACCCGATCGATTTCATTCATAGCGCCATCAGGCAGAAGCATACCCAGCCGGGTTCTGCGTAAAAGCAGGTCGTCGAGGTGTTCTACCATCTCGTAACGCGCATTGTAGACCAGTTCGGCCCAGTGGACATAAAGATCGTCTACCTGCTGGAGATCCTCAGGTTCAGACAAGTTTACCAGTTCGGGCAAGGCCTGACCATAACGTCCGGCAAGATAATGGAAGGATTGCTGATCGAGACTCTCTTGCGGCAAACTTTCTGGAATCGGGTCAAACCAGTGGTCGATTTTCTTTAATCTTTTTCCAATCTGAGGCATGGCAGCTTTGAGGGCGTCTTCAGCCATGATTTCGAAGATGGTCAGCTTTCCACCGGTGACTGTCACCAAACCGTCTTCCTCCAGGATAAGGTGCGCGCGCGATTCGGCGGATGGGTCCGAGGCGTCACCGCGCACGATCGGTCTCAAACCGGCAAACGAAGAAATGATCGAATCTTCGGTGATGGTCGAGTCTGGAAATATGGAGTGAACCGCTTCGAGCATGTAGGCAATCTCTTCGCTGGTGCAGAATGGTTCCTGGTCGAGAGGGAATTGGTGATCCAGATCGGTAGTGCCGAAAAGTGTGCGCCCTTCCCAGGGGATCGCAAACATGGCCCGACCGTCTTTGGGATGCATCAAAGTCACAGCATAGGGGATGGGCAGATCGTTGAAACTGAAGACCAGGTGCGAACCGCGCAGGGGTCTGACACGTTCCGGACGACCGAGCTGTTTGCGGAGGAAATCTGTCCAGGGTCCGGTGGCGTTAATGACTGCTCTTGATTTCAATTCAAGCGTTCCCAGGTCAGCTCTGGAGCGGTCCATCAGCGCTACTCCGTGAACGCGTCCGTTCTTGTCTGTGAGCAATAATTCTACTTTAGCGTAGTTCAAAGCTGTGCCACCGTGCTGACAG
>JBBAES010000118.1:0-5177 GCA_041655815.1 Anaerolineaceae bacterium | reverse complement strand
ATCAACAATCACCACGCGTTTTTTCTCGGCCAATATGCGCGCGGCTTCGCGCAGCATGGTCGTTTTACCAACGCCAGGCTTGCCCAGAATCAGGATGCTCTCACCAGAGTCAATAAGGTCTTCGATGATGCCGATGGTGCCATAGACTGCTCTGCCGACCCGGCAGGTCAGCCCTACCACATTACCCCTTCGGTTGCGGATCGCGGAAATTCGATGGAGTGTGCGCTCCATACCAGCTCGGTTATCAGCATCGAAATCACCAATTCTGGAAACCACATGGTCAAGATCGTCTTGACCGACCACACGGTCCAGTAATTTCACCTCTTTGTCAACAAAGCGCGCGGTTGGAACCCGGCCAAGATCGAGGATCACTTCCAGTAAATCGTCAAAATGATCTGCCTGGACTACTGCCTGCGCGATTTCCTCAGGAAACACGTTCAGCATCGCCGCCAGATCATCAGTTATGTATTTTGTAGTTGTCATCATATTTTATTTCTCTTAGCTTGATTTTATCGTATTCTGTCCTTAATTTCTCGTTCTTATATAATTTCTAACGCAATATTAATCGCCCCTAATTACCCTGGTTGGAAAAATGACTTTAGCACCAGCTCGCGAGCTGCGAATGAAGTTTGCTTCAGGCGGGATGGATAGCAAAAAGACCGCGTTCTATTTCGAGATCCACCACTTGCCAGAATAAGCAAAGCAAGTACAAGAGCGATAGACAAAAGGCTCAGGGTTAATCGATGTTACAAATATAGCAGCAGCTGCCTCTGGCTATCTTGACAACTTCCAGATTGCCGAAATAATCTATCAACTCATCATTTACTACTTTGATGAACTCAAAGTAGTCACCCCCTTCGGCGTATTCGGTTAGGTTTGTCAGCAGAGATCTCGCCTGGCTGTAGTCATGCAGGATCACAAGGTGCCGGCTGACCCGTTTCATTTCCTCATACAATTTCTGGCGGGGACCTGGTCTCAAGCCATGGGCGACGAAAGCGGCAATCACAATATCAAAACTATCAGCCGGAAAAGGCAGTGAGCCCGCGGCCCCTCCTTGCAGGAGATTCACTGGCGTGTTTGCAAGCCGTTTTTTTGCTACACGCACCATGCCGAGTGAATGGTCCAACGCGTAAGTCTTCAAACCCATATCCGCAAACACAGAAGCCATTGCCCCCGTGCCGCAGCCAATGTCCAGGATGGACGAAAAATTGTTTAGATTACAGTTGTTCATTTTCCCATAGACCTGGGCATAACGTTTCCGTTGACGCTTGAACGCATGATAGTAAATCGGAGAGAGCCTATCAAATAATCTCCTTGATTTTTCGATACGCAATCTATTCTTCACGGCACTTCCGGATCTCATCTATTTTTGTGTGATGGGCAAGGAGCCTTCCATGCCACCACTCTCGAAGATATTCTTCACTACTCTCTGCTCCTCAACCTGATTTCTTAAAACCAAATGCTTAACCAGCAGAATCTGGGCTTCTTGCAGACCGTAACCGGCATTCTCCAGCGCGGTATCCACCCAGGGCTGGTAGGAGCGCACACAAAGATACACTGGTCTGCCAAGCAACTCGGGGATCGCCTGCGGAAGGCTTTTCAGCAGGTCGGTCGGGTCCACCTCCGGATCAACCAGCGTCTGTACCCAGACGCCCTTGGGTCCATACTCCAGATCGGCATAGGCGCTCAAGCTCCCGTTTGGTCGTGTCGAGACCATTCCAATGGCGGATTTTCGTGTGATTGGTTCGATGAGTTGCACCGAAGCTGGCACCACTTCTCTATAAAGAGTTTTCATGGAATTGATGTCAGTCGAATTCCAGGGTCGCCATCGCAGCTCAGTTTCCTCGCCCTGATCTTTGGTTTGGGTAAGGTCATAAACTTTTTGCCTTGCCCAAATCCTGAACCCGGCTTTATGAAATCCTTCGAAGAGGGGTGAGGCCTCCGGCAGATCCGCCAAAACGCCCAAGGCTTTCCAGGCGCCCGCGCTCTGTACCAGTGGCTCGAGCAGTCGGCAAAGAACAAGGGGATCCGCTTCCTCCTGGCAGCCTACATAGCACATCTGGGCATATGCTCGGTTTTGTCGCTTTTCAATTTGCCCATAACAGCCTTGTCCGCTCTCCCCCTCCCAAATAAAGGCTTCCTGTTCTACCAAAATCGCTACACGCTGCATTACATTGCGCAAGTTCAAGGGCTCTCCGCGCGTAAAAAATCGAACCGTGTCCAGGCTTTGCAATATCGCGCCTGCCCGACTGATTTTATAAAGGTCAAAGGGGCTTAGTTTTCGGATTCCTATTGTGCCAGCTCCATGAAGTAACCATGAAAACGCAGGTCATTTGTAAGTTCGGGGTGAAATGAGGTCGCCAACAGCTTGCCTTGTTGTGCGGCTATTATCCTGCCGTCTGGCAAGCTCAATAAAGGTTGCGCCCTTCCGTTAACTTCGGTGATAATCGGGCCACGAATAAAGGTCAGATGATAATCTGGTTTACTGGGGTTGAGGAAAGGAACCGGCAGGTCGATTTCAAAAGAATCCAACTGACGTCCAAAGGCATTTCGTTCGATTTTGATATCCATCAAACCGAGCAGCGCCTGCTCTCGGCCGACATCCTTAGCCAACAAAATCGCGCCGGCACAGGTGCCCCATATCGCTTTGGTTTGTCCGAATTCGCGAATCGCTTCCAGCAAACCATAGGTAACCATCAATTTTCCGATAGCGGTAGACTCGCCACCAGGAATGATTAAACCGGTCAGACCGCCCAGATGCTCTGGCAGTCTGACCTCTGAAACATCAGCCCCGAGTTTCTCGAGGCTGATACGGTGTTCACGAAAATCGCCTTGCAACGCCAGAACGCCAAACTTCATCTGTTTTTGAACGTCTTTCTGGCCTACCAGCCGCGATCAGCCATTCTTTCGGCTTCAGGTAATTGGCTCGCCGACCGACCAACCATGGCCTCGCCCAGGTTTCGGCTGACCTCAGCCAGGATCCCCGGTTCATTGAAGTGGGTGGTTGCTTCGACAATCGCCCGGGCTCGTCTTACCGGGTCGCCCGACTTGAAAATGCCCGAACCGACGAATATGCCATCGACACCCAACTGCATCATCAAAGCTGCGTCTGCCGGTGTGGCAATGCCACCGGCAGCAAAATTAACCACTGGCAGCTTGCCCAACTCCCGCACCTGCATACACAGTTCGTAGGGAGCCTGATTGTTCTTAGCAAAAGTCATAACTTCTTCTTCCGGCAGGGTCTGTAGATGGCGAATATCGCCAAATACCGAACGGGCATGGCGAACAGCCTCAACCACGTCTCCTGTACCCGGCTCGCCCTTGGTGCGCATCATAGCAGCGCCTTCGCCGATGCGCCGCAGGGCTTCGCCCAGGTTGCGGCAACCGCAAACGAACGGCGCCTTAAAGGCATGTTTGTTGATGTGATAGGCTTCGTCGGCAGGAGTCAGCACTTCCGATTCGTCGATGAAATCCACACCTAACGATTCAAGAATTTGCGCCTCAACGAAATGACCGATTCGGCATTTCGCCATAACTGGAATGCTGACAGCTTCCATGATTTGTAAGACAAGTTCGGGGTCACTCATACGGGCAATCCCGCCTGTGGCGCGGATATCTGCCGGGACACGCTCCAGCGCCATGACTGCCACTGCTCCAGCGTCCTCGGCGATTTTGGCTTGTTCGGCGGTGACCACGTCCATGATTACGCCGCCTTTGAGCATCTCAGCAAGCCCTTGTTTACCTGCAATTCCCGAAAATTCTTTTTCCATGCAACCTCCAAGGTTTGTCTATGATCTTATATTGCGATTGTACCACTAACCAATACTCTTTCGTCCTAACCAGCTGCTTGCTTGAGCGCGGTCACCAATTCCCTGTTAAAGTCTGGAATGTCTGCCACAACTCTGCCCCACACTAAGTTGCCCTCTCGAAACGCGGGTTCATCCACCCAGCTTGCACCGGCATTAATCAAGTCGTCTTTGATCCCCAGTGAGCCAACTGATTTCTTACCGTCTAAAATGTTCGCGGAGATCGCTACTAATCCACCATGGCAGATGATGCCGATGATTTTCCCTTGTTCGTTTATTTTTGCGACCAGATCAGTTACAGCCTTATGGCGCCGTAATTTGTCTGGCGCCCAACCGCCGGGCAAAACCAGCCCAAACAAATCATCAGCAACCAGATCTTCAACTTTAGTATCCGGCTTGATTATGAGCCCGTTTTTACCTTTGATTGGTTCCAGGTCCATAGCCGCAGTCAGGACTTCGATTCCTTCTTCCTGCAAACGCATGGCAACGGCCCAATGCTCCAAATCTTCAACGCCATCTGCAACCAGAAACGCTACTTTTTTTCCTTTGAGTGTCATTTTGTCTCCTTCTTTCTTGTTAAATATACTTGTTTATGGCTATTTTCATCATATCACAACGACACCCTCATTTTCATCTTTCAGTAAGAGGTACAGAGCAGAAATGTATCCTTGAATTGATTAAAAGAAATCCTTTTAAACGAAAGGCTGAACCCGCCAGATCCGCGGCTTTCTGAAATGCCACATTACAGGTAAGAATGCCGGCATCTTTTGTCAAAACAAACCGCCGTAAAAAAACAGCGCCTCTGAGATCGAGGCGCTGCTGTCTAAGCCAATCAATTAGTTATTTGGCAATCAGTGGCAAATACATATAGCTCGCCGTAACCGTGATCGTAACCTTAGCAGTATCACTGAAGGCATCCATTAATCCGGGTGTTGCCAGCATCACATATTCAAAACTATCTTCGCCCACAAAGCCTGGGTCCGGCGTATAGGTGAAGGAGCCATCCTCATTCAACACCAGGACTCCATGCAGGGGACCGCTGTCTGGTACCAGAGCGACAGAAATTTTGTCGTAAATATTGACATCCGTGTCGTTAGCCAGCACACCTGGGGCAGCGACTTCTAAAACCGTGTTAAGCGGCGTTGTGTAGGCATCGTCGGCTGCCATAGGCGCATGGTTGAGCAACAGGCTGATCAATACCGGATCATGGTCAGAAGAGCGGTAGGGGGTAGTGGGGTCAAACATCGCATCCACAGGGTCAGGCTTGAAACTCATATCATAGTCAAACACCTTAGTCTCGTCCGCGTTGATGTGCCAGAAGTTAGCGTCTAAAACATAAGATGCGAATTTGCGGTTGCCAAGGGCATGATC
>JBBAES010000117.1:0-5213 GCA_041655815.1 Anaerolineaceae bacterium | reverse complement strand
CTATGCATCCCTGGCGGGGCTGGGTGGTTTTCTAAACCAAATCCTGGAAGGTGACGGCGGTATTTTGTGGTCGCTTGTGTTTATCCTGATGTTCACGATTATCTTCCTCTCGCTGGCAAGGTTGTGATGACAGAAGTTTTCCAATCCCTGGTAGTCTACATCGCTCTTCTAGCTGCCTTGCTCAATCTTGTCCGCCGCCAATGGTCGTTGAACCTGATCGCATTGGTCGTGCAATTCATCTGCCTTTTTCCAGTCCTTCAAGCGGAGCTGCCCCTGCAATTGGCTTTGATCCAGCCATTCACAGGTTTGATGGTTACCCTGATTCTTTACCTGACCCTGATTAGTGTTGGCGGAATCGAACCGATCGACCTCAGACCCCGCCCGACCAGTGGCGAAGTATTTCGCGCGCTTGCCGGCATCTTCCTGATAGCGACCTTACGCACATTTCTGCCTCAAATTCAACAGGCTGTGTTTCCAACCATTCCACTGGATCATCTATTTCTCAGTCTTGGGTTGATTTTAATAGGTATCCTGCAGCTTGGCACCATCCGGGAACCGCTTTATCTGGCAATCGGCCTCCTTACTTTTCTGTCTGGTTTTGAGTTGCTCTATATAGCGCTTGAATTTTCCTTCCTGCTGGCTGCGCTTTTTGTGGCAGTAAACTTGCTGCTGGCAATTGTGGGATCCTTCTTTATCGTTAAAAACGTAGAAAGTGAGACTGAGTGAGCAACACGGTAATTATCTGGGTGGTTTTGCCGATTGCGCTTGGTTTGGGGTTAATTCTGCTTCAAAAGATGCCCAAATTATCAACGGCCCTTGCCAGCCTGATCCCATTGGTCCTTGCGCTGCTCGCCCTGATTTTCTCAGAGAGCCTGACGCTTCAATTCCTCGGTCGCCGTTTCATCCTTGCAGACAGCCTGACCGTTTTCGGCAGAACAATTGAGATCACAGCAGACCAGCTTAGAATGATTGCCCTCCTCTACACGCTCTGTTTTTTCTGGAATCTTCTCGGAAGGCTGTTCGATGTGAGCCAGTGGTCTGACAGTCTCTCTTTGGTCATTACCAGCCTGTGGGTTTCGGTGCAATTTATCAATCCCTTTTTGTACTCCGCTGTGATAATCGAGCTAATTGCCTTGATCAGCGTGCCGCTGCTCTCACCTCGCGGCACACCTGCTAAAGCCGGCATCATCCGTTTCCTGAGCATGCAGACCATCGCCATGCCGCTCATCCTTTTGAGCGGATGGATGGTCGCCGGCATTGAAACCTCCCCATCTGCTCAGGACCTGGTTCTTCGAGGTGCTCTGCTCGTGCTGACTGGCTTCATCCTTTGGGCTGGGGTTTTCCCACTCCACAGTTGGCTGCCAATGCTGACAGAAGAGAGTCATCCCTGGACAATCAGCTTCCTGCTGACAATCATGCAGATCAGCATAGCCCTCTTTTTCTTAAAATTCCTGAATCAATACGCCTGGTTGCGAAACATTAAGGATCTCGATCAGGTGCTCAAGTGGGTCGGAGCGTTATGCCTGCTCTCTGCCGGCGTGATGGCTGTCTTTCAACGGAATCTAAGCCGGGTGTTAGGCTATCTTTATCTGGCTGAAACCGGCTATATTGTCCTCTCGATTGCCTCTATACAACAGGGAGGTCTTGAACTTTTTATCCTGTCTTTATTGCCGCGTTCATTCGCGTTTTGGTCGCTTGGTTTCGCTCTCTCAGCTTTACGTCAGGAAATGGATTCTGATCGGTTCGATTTCTCTGATCTTAGCGGTCTCATCTGGCGCTACCCCCTCATCAGTATCCTGCTGCTTGCCAGCCTGCTCAATATCATCGGGCTGCCGCTTTTCGCACTCTTCCCTTCAAAGCGGGTTATTTGGAGCTTGCTCACAGGCGAGAGTCTCTTGTACCAATTATTCGGCAGCCTGGGTTTACTCGGAATGATCATATTGTTCTTGAGATTGCTGGGGGTCATGATCAGCCCGTCAAACAGCGCGATGCAAGATAAACAAGAAAATCCCATTATACTTGTGCCGGTAATGTTGATCGTGCTGACCATGGTGATGGCTGGTATTTTTCCTCATATCTTCTCCGCCCCGGTCCAGGATTTGCTGGTAACCTTCCAAAATCTTTTGCCCTGAGCGTCAGCCTTAAAAAATAAACTGGGTATAATCACATTAATTAACAAACCGAAAGACAGGAATCTAATGGACGAATATTCCGGTATAGAACAACTCGAAAAACGCGTGGAATGGCTTGACAACGAACGTCGCAACGATAAAACAAACCTCGCTTCGCTGCAAAACCGACTTACCATGCTGGAGAGCGAAAATCTGAATCTGCGTAAGCAGATTAAGGAACTGGAATTACTGATCAACCGCAACGTAAACCAGATCAATAGCATGGATAAGTACGATAACCGCATTGAGCGTCTAAACATTGACCTTACCAAACAAATCAGGGAAGTCAACGAGCGAGCCGAGAATAATCTCAACGAGGCCCAAAAACGAACCAAAATTGAAATCGATTCCGCGAAAAAAACGTTAGCCGAGCTATATCCCATCACCGAAGTAGTAGATTCGGTTCGGTCAGACATCAGCTCCCTCAGAACTGAAGACTCACGTCTGGCACGGCTGAATGAAGAGCTCAAGGTGAAGATCCAGGAAGTCGGTCGTTTCGATGAAGACTACCGCCGTTCACTTAATCTGCTCGAAGAAGGTCGCCGTCAGGAAGCCAAACGCATTACCGATCTGCAGGGTGAAATAGCCTCAACGCAAAAGCGTCTGGAAGAAACCCGCAGCCGCTTCGACAGTTTCAGCGACAGCTTCCGCACTTTTGATACCCGTGTTGCCCAGCTGCAAAACAACGAGAAAGACCGGCGTGAAAATCAATCCCAATTCATCGAACGTGTTAACAGTTTGCTGGTAGAGAAAGACAAGGTTTTCGCAGGATGGGAGAAGCGTTTCGCGGAGATCGACCAGTTTAACGCCAACCTGGGCACTCAAATAGAGACTCTCGAGAAAATTCGTCTATCAGTCAGCAAGTCAATTGAAGGCGCAAATGATGCCTCTCAGCGCTTTGAGCGTCGTATCAACGAGATCACCGAACTTCAACGTCTCAACGATGACCGTTATCGCCAGGAGTGGACCAACTTCAAGTCAGATGATGTCAAACGCTGGACCAATTACATGCTGGCGCAGGAAGAACAGAACCGGGAAGACACACAGAAATTCTCTGAGCTGACCCGACAACTGCAGGAACTGGATGACCTGACATCCTCGATGAAAGACGACTTGAACAACCTGAGCCGTGAAACTGTGCGGCACGTCCAGACGATTTTGGTCGCCTTCCAGGAGTCAATCCAGAGCATCGCGCCCTTGGTGGATAAAAAGGCTTCATAGCCAATGTACATCCTCGGTACGGCCGGTCATGTCGATCATGGAAAATCCACCTTGATCGCCGCCTTGACTGGCACGCATCCCGACCGACTCAAAGAAGAAAAAGCCCGTGAAATGACCATCGAACTGGGTTTTGCTTCGATGAGCCTGCCCAATGGTCAGGAAGTAGGCATTATTGACGTCCCAGGTCACAGAGACTTTATCGGCAATATGCTCGCGGGTATCGGCGGGATCGACGCAGTGTTGCTTGTGGTGGCGGCTGACGAAGGCGTTTCGGCCCAAACCCGCGAACACCTGGCAATAGTCGATCTGCTGGAGATCCGCCGTGGCGTGGTCGTCTTAACCAAAACAGATCTGATTCAGGAACCCGAATGGCTCGAGTTACTGGAGATGGACATCCGCGAACTAGTACAGCACACCTCTTTGGCGCACTCACCTGTCATCGCGGTATCCGCCAAAACCGGTCAGGGCATTCCAGAGCTCCTCGATCAAATCCAGGATACCCTGAAGGGTATCCCCGACCGCAAAGACCTGGGCAAGGCGCGCCTGCCAGTAGACCGGGTTTTCACGCTAACCGGCTTCGGCACTGTCGTAACCGGAACGCTTTTGGATGGCAGCTTAAAAGTTGGTGATGAGATCGTCTGCCTCCCAGGTAACAAGACGGGTCGAATCCGAGGGCTGCAAAATCATCATCACAAATTGCAGAAGGTCGACCCCGGTTATCGAACCGCAGCAAATATCGTCGGCCTGAACTACCAGGATATCGACCGAGGCGACGTAATCGCTCACCCTGGTGACTACAAGCCTACAAATCTGCTTGATGCCCATTTTCGTCTGCTCAAAGACAGCCCCTTTTCAGTCAAGCACAACATGGAGGTTAAACTCTTCATCGGTGCAAGTGAAACAACCGCTCAGTTACGCCTTCTGGGCAGCCCGGCGCTGACACCCGGGCAGGATGCCTTCATCCAATTGCGTACAGACCATCCCATAGTTACCTCCAAAGGTGACCGGTTTATTTTGCGGCTGCCATCCCCATCAGAAACCCTGGGCGGTGGAGTGATACTCGATCCTGACCCCAGCCAGGTTTACAAACGATTTCACCAGGATAACCTTGAACGGCTTGATAAGATGTTTTCAGGAACCGAAAGCGAGCTGGTCGGTCAGATCCTGGAAAATCAAAAGGTAATTAACCTAACCACACTGGCACAAAAGTCCGCTCTGCCCATTGAAGAGGTCAGGCAGATCGTGATGACGATGCTTGAAAGTGGCGAAGTTCTCAGCCTTGGAAAGCAGAAGGACCTGGGCAAGATCACACTGATCCATGCCACCTATTGGAAAAACCTGCAGCAAAAAGTCCTTAATAGCCTGAGGGCATTTCACGATTCACACCCCTACAAAGCCGGCATGGCACGGGAGGATTTTCGGGCTGTCTTGGGTCTTTCACAAGTTTTGTTCGACCAATTCGTCGAAAAGATGGTAGACGAAGCCCTGATTATTCAGAGAGGCAGTCTGGTCTGGTCTCTGGAGCATAAGGTTGTCTTAAGCCTCGAGCACGAAACCAAAGTAGCGCCCATCCTGGCAGAATTTCAGGCAAGTCCCTTCAGCCCACCCGATGTCAACCAACTGCTCGCGGAGGTCGGTCCTGAATTGTTAGAAGGCTTGCTTTCGTCAGAAAGACTGGTGTCCGTCTCTGATCACGTGCTCTTCACGCCACTTGCAATCAAACAGATGCAAGACTGGGTAAAAGCAACAATCCAAGGCACCGGTGAGCTCAGCCTTGCACAATTCCGTGACCATTTTAAAACCAGCCGAAAGTACGCTGCG
>JBBAES010000116.1:0-5276 GCA_041655815.1 Anaerolineaceae bacterium | reverse complement strand
CACTAATCCACATTATTTTTACAGACGGGGAGTGGCAGCAATTTTACGGTGAAAAGATTGCCAACGCCCGTGAAGGTATCACCGAAAAAACGCGTAAAATCCAGGACGACTATGTGCAGATCCTCAAACGTGACGATGGCACCGAAATCAACATCTACCTGATCGACAAGCGCAACATCCACAACAACCGGCTGCAGGTGCTCAACCAATATGATGCCCCCGGTGGCAAATATGCCGCGCGCTACGATGTAACCATTCTGGTCAATGGCTTTCCAATGGTTCACGTGGAGCTCAAGCGCCGCGGTGTTGCCATCCGTGAAGCTTTCAACCAGATCAACCGTTACAACCGTGAAAGTTTTTGGAGCGACTCGGGTTTGTTTGAATATGTGCATTTGTTCGTCATATCTAACGGCACACACACCAAGTATTATTCCAACACCACCCGCCAAAAGCACCTCGATGACCAAAAACCAGGGGCTATCCCCAGCGGAAAAAAGGGCAGCCACAGCTTTGAATTCACCAACTATTGGGCAGACAGCGCCAACCGTGTTATCCCAGACCTGGTAGATTTCACACGCACTTTCTTCGCCAAACACACCTTGCTCAATATCTTGACACGCTATTGCGTCTTCAACGCTCAGGATGAACTCCTGGTCATGCGCCCCTACCAAATCGCTGCCACCGAGCGCATCCTAACCCGCATCATCACTTCCAGTAACCAGCGCCAAACCGGCAGTTTGGAAGCGGGAGGCTACATCTGGCACACCACAGGCTCGGGTAAAACGCTCACCAGCTTTAAGACCGCCCAGCTCGCCACCGGCATCCCCGGCATCGAAAAGGTGCTCTTCGTCGTTGACCGCAAAGACCTCGACTACCAGACCATGCAGGAATACGACAAATTCCAAAAGGGCGCTGCCAACGGCAACACCTCCACCCGCATGTTGCAGCGGCAACTCGAAGACCCTAACGCACGAATCATTATCACCACCATCCAGAAGCTTGACCTGTTCATAGCCCGCAACAAGCAACATGACATCTATAAAAAGCACGTTGTTTTGGTTTTTGACGAGTGCCACCGTTCGCAATTTGGCGAAATGCGCCAGGCAATTGTGAAGGCTTTCAAAAATTATCATATCTTTGGCTTTACCGGCACTCCTATCTTTGCCGACAATGCTAATGTCAACTCGCACGCTCAGGTCTGGACCACAGAACAAGCTTTTGGCGAGCGCCTGCACACATACACCATCGTCGACGCTATTAATGACGGCAACGTGCTGCCTTTCAGGGTGGACTACATCAACACCATCAAGCCCAAAGAGGGCATGATTGATGCGCAAGTGCCAGCTATTGACACTGAAAGAGCTTTGCAAGCCCCGGAGCGGCTGCGTATTGTGGTCGATTACCTGTTGGAGCATTTCGACCAGAAAACCAAGCGTAGCAACACCTACCTGCGTGGCGGCAAAGCACTGAACGGCTTTAACGCAATCTTTGCTGTGCAGTCTATCCCGATGGCAAAACTCTACTACGAAGAAATTCAAAAACAATTGGTGGAAAAGCAAAAAGATCTCAAGATTGCCACGATCTTCAGTTTTTCCGCCAATGAAGAAGATCCACTGACTGGTTTGATCGAAGAAAGTTTCGATACAAACAACCTGGAGAAAAGCTCACGTGATTTTCTTGAAGACGCGATTGGTGACTATAACCAGATGTTTGGAACCACCTATGACACCTCATCGGATAAGTTCGAAAACTACTATAAAGATCTCTCCAGAAGGGTTAAGAACAGGGAAGTGGACCTGTTGATCGTGGTCAACATGTTCCTGACTGGCTTTGACGCCGTCACCCTCAACACCCTGTGGGTGGATAAAAATCTACGTCTGCATGGCTTGATCCAGGCCTTCTCACGTACGAACCGCATCCTAAACTCAGTAAAAACCTTTGGCAATATTGTCTGCTTCAGAGACCTCAGCAAAGCCACCGATGACGCCATTGCTCTGTTTGGCAACCGCGAGGCAGGCGGCATCGTGTTGATCAAAACCTTCGAAGAATACTACCGCACTGGCTATGAGGTCAATGGCAAGCACCAACCTCCTTATGTGGAACTGGTTGAAAGGTTGAGGGCTGAGTTTCCATTGGGACAACCTATCATTGGCGAAGCTGCCCATAAAGACTTTGTGCGCTTGTTTGGCACGGTGCTCAAGCTGCAGAACATTCTCAACTCCTTTGACGAATTTGCGGGGAGCCAGATTATCACCGAGCGCGACCAACAGGATTACCAGAGCCGCTACATCGATATCTATGATGAAATTCGTTCGTCGGGTCAAGCCGAAAAAGCCATCATCAATGATGACCTGGTCTTTGAAATTGAACTGATCAAACAGGTGGAAGTCAACATCGACTATATCCTCATGCTGGTGGTCAAGTATCAGCAAAGCCACTTCAAAGATAAAGAAATCCTGACCACTATTGAGAAATCCATTAATGCCAGCCTTGAGCTGCGCAGCAAGAAGGACCTGATTGAAGGTTTTATTGCTCGTGTAAACCTTGATACAGAGGTCGAAAATGACTGGTCGGTCTACGTGAACGAGCGAAAAGAAGTGGAACTGCAGTCTATCACCATAGAAGAGAAACTCCACGCAGACCGCACCCACCGCTACATGACCAACGCATTGCGGGACGGCGAGTTCCGCACTACGGGCGTGGAATTTGACAAACTGCTGCCCCCAATGGATCTTTTTGAAAATGTGCGAGAATTGGTAAAAACTCGCGTGATCGATAAGCTTAGAGCATATTTTGAAAAGTTTCTCGGGCTGGGATAAATATGTTGTCTCTTGATCTCGCGGATCTTGCGTAGTGCCCCATGCCGAAGGCTGTGCGGGCAGACCAAGCGCGTCGATTCATTGCTGGCAGAGGGAGCAAGCTCCCTATGATCGTGCCGGTCTTAATCATCCCCGAAGCGGAGCGGAGTGGGACCTGACCGTGCACGGCTACTTACCACCCCAAGTTTCACCATCCCCCTCTGAAGACGAGGTAGAAATAGGAGACCCCCTCTTTAGACTGCTTGCGTGCCGTAGGCAGTGGGGTCCGAGAGCATAGCGACTAGACCGAGTGAGTTCGACTCACATCGGTCTGTTAGGAACACATTGGTGTTCCTAGCGGGGGGGTGGACTTAACACCAAACCTCAATCCGAGAGCGTTCACAACCCCCTCCATGGAGGGGGTCCGCGCCATCTGCCTAAACAAGTACTGAACTAAGCAAAGCGGGGGGGTGGACTATACACCAAACCTCAATCCGAGAGCGCAGCAACTAGACCGAGTGAGTTCGACTCACATCGGTCTGTAAGGAACACATTGGTGTTCATAGCGGGGGGGTGGACTGAACGCCAAACTTCAATCCGAGAGCGTTCGCAACCCCCTCTTTAGACTGCTTGCGTGCCGTAGGCAGTGGGGTCCGAGAGCATAGCTAACGGGGGGGTGGACTTGAAATATTTGATCGCGCCGCGCTGCCAGGGCTCACCGCTCCGCCAGCCAATCGAACGACCTCCTGCGAGCTATCAACCCTCTTCCTCCGTTCGCGCCGGTCTTAATTATCCCCGAGGCGAAGCGGAGTGGGACCTGACCGTGCGCGCACCTTGCCTCCGTTCGCGCCGGCCTTGAGTGGCCCACCAAGCCGATGGCTGTGTGGGCAGACCGTGCGCGGAAATCAGTTGTAGGGCGAAATGGCGCTCCCCTGCCTTGGCAGCAGCGCTGCCAGGGCTCACCGCTCCCCCAGCCAATCGAACGACCTCCTGCGAGCTAT
This sequence comes from Anaerolineaceae bacterium, assembly GCA_041655815.1. Taxonomy (GTDB): domain Bacteria; phylum Chloroflexota; class Anaerolineae; order Anaerolineales; family Anaerolineaceae; genus Mesolinea. The sequence goes on along the minus strand of JBBAES010000116.1, from coordinate 1,477 downwards.
CAGCCCTCTTCCTTCCCCTCTCCCTCCGCCTTCTTCAAGAAATCCGCCAGTCGCTCCACCAAAGCAGAGGGTTTGGCTTGGTTTTCCATCTTTTCCATCTGCTGATCCACCAGGTTGAGCCGCGCTTTGTTCAGCAGGTACGAGCTCGCCAGGTCCATCGCCATCGCCGGCGGTAAGCCATACATGATTCTTTCCATCGCGCTGGTCTCGGGGGTCGCCCACGAATACATCCTCCTGCCGTTTTCTTTTCTTTCCACACAAACCCTTTCTTCCTTCCCCAGCATCCCGAATGCCTCCGCCAGCGTCCTCGATCCCGGTAAATTCATACGTTCCTGCAGCTCCTTGCTGAGTTCGCCTCGGTCGAATTTACGCTCGTCTTGCGCCATCAGGATCCGCATCATCTCGTCGAAGGCGGCATCCACCAGACGCCGCGGTTTCAAAGGCGCTTGCTCACCCAGGCGTTCAAACAGCAGGTGCAGGCTGTTACGGAGTACCCCGACGCCATCGGCGTTAGTGGGCTCCCCATCCACGATCGTGAACTGCAGGCGCGCCCCCGCTTGCCCCAGCCGGTTTTTGACCACCTTCAGCATCGAGCGCCCCTTGCCCTCCAGCTTCATCGCTTCCGGTCGGCTCAGCAGCAACACGCTGTCCACCCCCGCCAGCAGTTCGCTGCTGCCGCGTACGCGCTCTTCGCCCTGCGAGGTGGGCAGGCCCCATTTGTCCAGCCGGGCAGCCTGACGCTTGTTAAATTGGTGGATCAGCACCACGCTGACCCCGGTTTGGCTGGCAAGCCGGCGCACACCGCCTAAGAACACCCCCACCGTCCGTGCCGAACCGTCGGCCATACCGGGCAGGTATTGCGCCAGCCCGTCGAAGATCAGCAATTCGTATCCCTGGCGCACCACTTCCTTTTGCAGCCAGACGAAACTTTGGGGGTCGCCAAATTCATGGGCTGTGAAATCCAGGTCCAGCCCCCCAGGCACCTCGATTCCCGGACAGTTTTTTGTCTTGGGGTAGCCGCGGCACAGCCTCAGCATCCTCTCAGCCATCAGGTTGGGGTCGGCATCGCTGCAAAAATAGCGCACGCGAGCCTCGTATGCAACCTTCGCCCCTTCCACCCCTTCTGCCCCCTTAGACACTGCGTATGCTCCCTGTTTCATTTCTCCCCCTATCTCCATATCCCATGCTCTCCCCCGACCTGCTGCCATGCCCAGCGCCAGGTCCAGCCCCAGCAACGACTTGCCCGAAGCCGTCTCCCCGGCCAAAAGCGTGACCCCACCCTGAGGGACCATCTGCCACAGCAGCCACCCGTGCGCTCGCCATCGCCACCTCACCAGCTCTGCGGCGCTGGTCACCTTTTTGAAATCATTATTATCCAGAGTGTATCCTTTCTATCCTGATCTCGTCATCATTCAAGCCATCATTACGGCCTATTGCCCACCGAGGTGTTGTATCCCAAAAACCGCGGCAACCCGCC
>JBBAES010000115.1:0-5281 GCA_041655815.1 Anaerolineaceae bacterium | reverse complement strand
CAAAGAAGAGACCAAAAATGACCCCGAAATGTCGAAAGATTTGGCGTCACTGGCCGATCTCTTTGTTAACGATGCTTTCGGGTCAGCCCACCGCGCGCATGCTTCAACAGTTGGTATTGCTGAATACCTCCCTGCCGCGGCTGGGTTTTTGATGGAAAAAGAAATCAGATATCTTGGTAATGCCATTGCAGATCCAGTCCGTCCTTTTGTAGCCATTTTAGGTGGCGCCAAGATCAGCGATAAAATCGGAGTGATCGAGAACTTGCTCAAGACAGCCGATAAGATTTTGATCGGCGGCGGTATGGCCAATACCTTCCTGAAAGCACAGGGATATGAAATGGCAGATTCCCTGGTGGAAACAGATGTGCTGGAGACAGCCAGTGATCTGCTTTCGCGGGCGGACGGAAAGATTCTCCTGCCTGTGGATATGGTCTTGGGCGATGCCTTCGAGGCAGAAGCCAAGCTCAAAACCCTGCCGTTGGGTAACGTGCCTGCAGGATGGCGCCTGCTGGACATTGGCCCTGAAACAGTGAAGATCTTTAGTGATGTGATTAGAGATGCCGGTACAGTGGTTTGGAACGGTCCAATGGGGGTTTTTGAATTTCCTCGTTTCGCACAAGGCACCTTTGGGGTTGCCAGAGCAGTAGCAGACAGTGATGCTGTCAGTATTATTGGCGGAGGCGACTCAGTGTCAGCAATCAACCAGTCTGGTCTGAGCGACAAAATCACGCACATCTCCACCGGAGGCGGTGCCTCGTTGGAAATGCTGGAAGGTTTGGAGTTGCCGGGGCTGGCTGTTCTTGACGATAAATAGAAGTTTTGCCTTATGATATAGAGTCGCCACCAGGCGGCTCTATATATTCAGGAATTTTAACCATGATAAAATCATGTTAATAAAAGATCCCTTGATATAGGTGTGGATATGGGAAATGTGGATGAATAAAAACCAATTTTTAGCATCGATCATATTTTTGATGATCGCGAGTGTGATTTTGAGCGCTTGTAATTATAATGTCGTACCGACAGTGTCTGAAGAAGAGCTGTCCATGCAATTCGCGGGGACACGTTCGGCCATTGCAACTCAAAGTTCTATAGAGACTTTGGTGGTCCGCCTGGAAGAATTGAGCAATCAGCCTGAGTGCCCGGTTTGCGCCACCTGTCCCCCACCTGAGACACCCACACCAGTTGTGCCCACGGCGACGGTTACTCCAGCTGAGCAAGGTGGGCTTCCGGCCGCAGCTATCACACCGATAGGTGACCAATACAACGCGAACTGTCTGAATTTTGACTTTTTAGGGGATGTCAACTATCCTCCCGATACTCGCGTCAAACCTGGCGCGACTTTCAGCAAAAGCTGGTGGGTGCGTAACTCAGGAACCTGCACCTGGACGCTTCAATTCCGTCTGGTCCATTCAGGCGCCGAAAAGTTTGGTTCCACTGGTGAAATTGGTTTCTCGCAAACTGTGCAACCTGGTGAGACTGTACAGCTATCCGCCCCAAATCTTGTCGCTCCTTCAGAAACGGGAACCTATTACAGCTATTGGATGATAGAGTCGCCTTATGGCAATCGCTTTGGCTACGGGCAGGACCAACTAATGGGCCTGGGGATTAAGATAGTAGTTGCTATTAATTAGATTTGGAACCGCCTGAACAGACGGTTTTTTTACCAATAGTGGTCTTCTTTTTTTGGTATACAAATAGTTGAATGTCTTGTAAAGTAGTCATATAAGTCTTTATAAAGACAAGATTAATTATACGGAACTTTTTGATCCTTATTTTCGTCTTAGTTAATGAAGAAGTCCTTAAAAAGGAGTTGTTAAAATGGACACAAAAAAAACTAAGAAAAAGAATATTTTCACTGTTGCGGCTCTCTTTGTTGCAATGCTATTTGTTATCTCTGCCTGCATCTCGCCGGCCCCGACTCAGCCGGGAGACCCTGTTGAACAGGCCATGCAGACCTTACAAGCTCAGGCTACCCAAGATTACTATGCGACACTGGTGGCACAAGTAGCAACCCAGCAAACCGAAGTGCCGACCGGAATTGCCCCTGATCCAACTAACATGAACCGAATTCCAGGGACTACACAGCAACCACCGGCACCAACTGTTGTAATCACAGTTCCTGCTAACACTCCGGTTCCTCCAACCTCAATTCCACCGACACCAACACGGATTCCTCCCACCCCGACTCCGCGACCCTGTCTCCAGGCTACGTTTATAAGTGACCTGAGCATACCTGACGGTACGAAACTGAATGCAGGAAGTGCTTTTACCAAAACCTGGCGGCTGCAAAATTCAGGCAGTTGCAGATGGGATAGCGGTTTTGATATCGTTTTTGCTAAAGGCAACCAGTTAGGCGCAAATACGGTCTATGACATACCCAAGGAAGTTGCTCCCGGTGAATATATCGATATTAGCATCAACATGGTCGCACCATCAGTCAATGGTAAATACAGCGCTGAATGGCTGATGAAAAGCAGCAAGGGAGTCACATTTGGTACAGGTGCTGATTCCAAAGGAACCTTCTGGGTCCGAATGGAAAGCATTAATGGACAGGGTATATTATACAATTTTGCTGAAAGCGTTTGTTCTGCTAAGTGGACCAATGGGTTGCGTCAGAGTTTGCCTTGCCCAGGAAATGAAAAAGATGTGAAAAATGGTTATGTTCTGTCAAAAGGCAACCCGATTCGTGAGGATGGTGGCAAAGAAAACGAAATCGGTCTGATCACCCGTCCTAACCAGGACGCTGATGGCTACATCCAGGGCATTTATCCTGCGATTGACATTAAAGACGGCGATAAATTCCGCGCAACTGTTCAATGTGAGGGTGGAAGCACTGGCTGTGACATAAAATTTGAGCTCTATTACACCATTGACGGTCAAAAAGCAACTGGTTTGGGTCAATGGCATGAAGTGTACGACCAAAAGTGGAATCCTATTGAAGTGAACCTCTCATCCCTGGCTGGAAAGAAAGTTGTCTTTACCCTTGTAGTCTGGAATGAAGGCTCCTCTCAAAATAATCGCGGTTTGTGGTTGTTCCCACATATTTACCGCACGAAGTAAAAAATCTCCTCCTAATTAAAGATAAGAGACGGTCGAAAGACCGTCTCTTCGTGTTAGAATTATTTTAATACAATTAGAATAGAGAGGAAAAAAGATATGAAGAACCGTAGACCTATGGTTGCTGGTAACTGGAAGATGAATAAGACTCTGGGTGAAACCGAGGAGTTGCTCAAAGCACTTAAACCCCAATTAAAAGATATCGATGGTGTCGATCTGGTGGTTTGCCCTCCATATATCGACCTGCCCCTTACAAAAGAAATTCTTAAAGGCAGCAATATCAAAATTGGCGCGCAAAACATGCATTGGGAAGCTTCCGGTGCTTATACTGGCGAGATTTCCGCCCCGATGTTGAAAGATCTTTGCGATTACGTCATCATTGGTCACTCTGAACGACGCGCAATGTTTGGTGAGACCGATGAAACCGTCAACAAGAAGGTCATGGCGGCATTAAATGCAGGTTTGCTGCCAATCGTCTGTGTTGGTGAAACCCTGGAAGAGAATGAAGCCGGTCACACCGAAGCGGTTGTTGGCCGTATGGTTCGTGAAGGGCTTAAAGGTTTGAGCCAGGAACAAGCAAAGCAAATTGTGATTGCTTACGAGCCCGTCTGGGCGATTGGAACCGGCAAGACGGCCACCCCCGACCAGGCTAATGATGTGCATAAGAATGTCGTCAGGCCAATTTTGCGAGAAATGTTTGGTGAAGAGCTTGGCAATAGCATTCGCATTCTTTATGGAGGATCGGTAAAACCGGGCAATGCCGCTGAACTGTTTGGTCAATCCGATATTGATGGCGGTCTGATCGGCGGAGCCAGCCTCAAAGCAGCCGATTTTGCCGGTATAGTTAACGGCGCTTTATAATCTCTGTACCGATCTTTACAAACCGTCCTATTGTTAGGACGGTTTGTCTTTTTAAACTGTTAAAAAACCATTGTTCGCAACCTTGACTTAACACTCTGAAATCTTATAATTGCTTTATCGACTGAGAATGGGAAGAGTATGTCAAAAAGCTGTCGCAGAGAGGTTTCGCCTCGGCTGCAAGCGAAACCGACTGAGCATTGACCGAAGTTCGCCCAGGAGTCGCGAGAGTGAACGCCTTTGGCAAATAGCTTACGCCGGCCGCTTCCGTTACAAAGCACCCCAAGTGGCCCTAAAAGGGCAAGAAGGGTGGTACCGCGGTTGAACCCCGTCCCTTTATCGGGCGGGTTTTTTTATCCGCCGTAAAAAATAAGAGGTATATATGACTGATATTGAAACCCAACTTCAAAACGAACAACAAGCCGCTCTGGAAAGTCTGGAGCAGGTAGAAGGTCAGGAAGCACTGGACACCTGGAAACAAACCCATCTGGGCAAGTCCTCCCTGGTGATGACTACTTTTGGCAAAATGGGTTCGTTCTCTAAAGAAGAACGACCTCTGGTGGGACGGGCGGTCAATCTGGTCAAAGTCGCCCTGGAAAACGCCTATGCGCTGAAAGAAGAAGTCGTCAAGCGAGAAGCGCTTTTGAGGGCGATGGAAAGCGAAAAGCTGGATGTGACCCTGCCTGGGTATCCAGTAAAACGTGGCAGGATGCACCCCGTGAACCTGTTGATGCGTGAGATTTACCGGATTTTCGGCGATATGGGCTTCCAGGTCTACCGTTCGCCAGAAGTCGAGACTGACGACATGAATTTCACTTACCTTAACATTCCACCTTATCACCCGGCCAGAGATATGTGGGACACGTTTTACACCGAAGATGAGAGCGTCGTTTTACGGACGCACACATCACCGGGTCAGATTCGCTCCATGCGTGATTATTATCCCAATCCTGTGCGGGTGATTTTACCGGGTGCCTGCATGCGCTACGAACAGCAGGACCAAAGCCATGAGATCGAATTTATGCAGTTTGAACTGCTAGTGGTGGATAAGGGCGTTACCTTCGCAAACCTGAAGGGCACAATGGAAGACTTTACCAAACGCATGTTTGGCCCTGGCGCGCATACACGTTTGCGACCCTCGCACTTTCCCTTTACTGAGCCCAGCGCTGAGCTGGACATGGCTTGTATCTTTTGTGGTGGCATTGGCTGCGGTGTTTGCCACGGCACCGGTTGGATAGAACTGGGCGGCTGCGGTATGGTTCATCCCCGGGTACTGCAATATGGTGGATACGACCCTGAAATTTACAGCGGTTTTGCTGCTGGGGTAGGGATTGACCGCACCACCCTGCTGCGCTATCACATC
>JBBAES010000114.1:0-5304 GCA_041655815.1 Anaerolineaceae bacterium | reverse complement strand
AGGGTCTCCTGAGAGCACGCAGTTCAGGATATCAGCCGGAACGGCATCCTCATCCCAATGATTGGGATGACGTAGACGCGCGAGCTTGAGCAAGCCAGCTGCGCTGGCGACCTCATTCAGATAAACTGTCTGGTCAGCCTCTCCGAAATCACCACCCCGCAACAGCAGGTTCCCGAGAGCCCCAGAATAACCGCCCGAGCTGGAATAGAGCTTACCGTTTGAATAAATTGCGACCCTGATGCGGGGGTGGAAGCTGACGTAAACGGTTTGGTCCTGGGAAGAGGTGTTGCCAAATAGAATTTCGGCTAGAAGCCCCGCGTTGGCTTTGCTTTCCGCGTAGACCGGTAGGTTGAAGCGCAAACTCAATTGCGAGCACAATGCTTCCGATTTCCATAGCGGGAAGTCAGCCGCAGAGGTGAAAAGGCTGGTTTGGGAGTCATAGTTCCCACAGACAGATACCGAGACTACATCTGGCAGAGGAAGACGTTGGGATTGAGTGATGATCAAAAGGCGGTCTGCTTGACTGCTGATCTCAGATAGCATAGTCTGAAAGCCAGCTTGCCGGGGGGACGGAAAGGACATCTTCTCGCTGATTGTCCCTGAAGGATTGCCATAAACAAGCAAAACCCGGTCACTATCGATGTTTATCCCCAGGATGTAGTTGCCGGCAGTGCGGTTTGAAGGTTTTTGATTGCGGAACATACAGTGATTATATATCGTTTGCGATTCAATACTGCTTTGAAGGACCCCAGTCCGAGTTAAGACTTGTGGGGATTGTTTTTTAGAATTGAAGTAGAATATCTTAGATATTGACTGGAATGTTGCCATTATGAAGAATTTTATTGTTATTTGTATCCTGATTACATTAGGTTTAAGCGCTTGTTCGGCTCCGACATTGATTCAGCCAACGCCGTTTGAGCCGGTTGTGAACATTCAGACCAAGACGCTACAACCCACCCTCACGAACACACCTGCCCCGACTGCCACGCTCGTCCCCACCTACCGGGCACCCAAGTTATTGCTGCCGACAATCGAACCGACATCCACAGCAACGCTGCTGCCAACCGAGCAGACCACCGGTGGGCTGATCTGGCCGCGCGCACATTTCACAGAGGCAAATGTGAGCTGGCGTGCAAGCTCTTGCGCTCAAGAGGGCAGAAATTTAAGTTGTGAAATTGAGTATCGCAAGGATAATGCCGGCTGTTATGTTGGTATGAGCTGTTACGACGCATGTGGCTGGTACTATTCGGTCAACACCATCCCCGCCGGCGTGGAAGAATTTTCTTCCGCTTGCTGGTAAAAGTCACCTCTGACAGCCTGATACGAAGCCATAACTGACCCGCGCCTGGTCTGATTTATTCTAAAGCCGATTCCTTCAACGATCAGTACTTATATATTCCCCCACCGATAAATTCACGGATGACGGAATTCTCTGGCACAAAGCTGTCATCCTCAACAGCGTCAATTTCCTGAAACATTCGGTTAACTCGGTCGGCCCGCTCCCAGGCATCTTTACGCAGAGGGTCGTCACGATATTCTTCGGTCCAGCGCGCAAAATTATTGCCAAGTTTAGCCTTGTAAATTGGCAACTCATAAGGCATGGCACTGTTAACCACGGTGTCGACGGTATTCACATAGGGAATGATATGGCGCAGCTCGCTGGAGCGCACATAGTGCCAGTGGAGCAAGGTTTGTGTGGGGTCATAGGCGCGGTGAGACGCGTCCCTCTGCATGCGCCGCATCAGCCGGATATCGGTCCAGCGCGCATAACAGCCGTTTTTAAGTTTTAATTGCAATAGCGGCTCAATATAGAGCTTGAACTTCCATTCATCTGGAATGTCTTCGGTCATTTCAGGGTAGAGACCATGCAAACTGTCAATCAAAACAATCTCATTTTTGTTTAGACGCATGGGTGTGTGCTCTGGCAGGCTCTTTCCTGCTTTAAAGTCATAATACGGAATGCGTACTTCTTTACCCTCAAACAGATCAACCAGGTTTTGGTTGATCAGGCTCATATTGAGGGCTTGAGGTGTCTCAAAATCGTAATCACCAAATTCATCCTTAGGATGCATTTCGAGATCGTGGAAGTAGTGGTCGATATTCAGTGTGATTAATTTGAAGCCTTGTTTAGCAAGGCGTTCTCCGACTTTAATAGTGGTGGTGGTCTTGCCACTGGATGAAGGACCGGCAATGAAGACCACCCGCACCTGGTCTTTGCGTTCAAGGATCAGGTTGGCAGCATTTTCGACATCTTCGCTGTAGGCGGCTTCTGCGGCAGTCACAATCTCGTGCAGTTTACCATCCCGGATCTGTTGATTCAGTTTTTCGGAGGTATGCATGTTATGAGCGACCGACCAATCCAAAACCTGCCAGAGCTTCGCCCAGGGGATGTTGCCTGATGGAGTTTTATCGGCATCACCGCGTTTGGCACGCTGGCGGGCGCGTTCGTCACGATAAAGAATGTAGGCTTTAGCAACCCTCGTATGGCCATTTTTGATCAAAACCTTTTCGACTATATCCTGGATGGCTTCAATGTTGGGGTAAACACCTTCGGGGACTGTTTTTTCCAGCTCTTCCACGACCTGGGCGGACAAGGATTCGGCGGACTGCCTATCCCGTCCATCTAAAGCAACAGCCGCACGGTAAATAGCGTTGGTAATTCGCTCTGGTGTGAAGGGAACGACGCTCCCGTCGCGTTTGATAACATGGGTGAGTTTTGTCATGCAAACCTCCTTTATTACGAGAAAATTATAGCATGTATGCCTGGCTGTTAACATTCGGTCGAAGGTGGACTTCTTCCATTCTCCCTTCAACTTCGGTCGAGGTAATGAACCCGGCAAAAAAGTGACAATTAATAGGGGAAGAAAAAGCTCTGCATGCTATAATATTTAACATGAATAAAGAAGTCAATCAAAACCAACCCCTGATCATTGCGCATCGTGGCGCCTCGGCTTTGGCACCGGAAAACACTATGGCCTCTTTTTGCCTTGCCAAAGAACTTGGCGCTGATGGTATCGAACTGGATGTAATGCTTTCAGCTGATGAGCGTCTGGTGGTTATCCACGACCTGAATGTCAGTCGAACAACAGACGGACAGGGCAAGGTAAACGAGATGAAATGGGACCAGCTCAAAAACCTGGATGCAGGCTCAAGCTTTGCTGAAAAGTTTGCCGGAGAACCTTTGCCTCTGCTCGAACAAGTTTTTGAAGAGTTGGGTGGACAACTGTTGATTAACGTCGAACTAAAAAATAACGCCACGCCCAAAGACCAGTTAACTGAAAAAGTCATCCGGCTGGTTCAGGATATGGATCTGGCAGACGCAGTGCTGCTCTCCTCATTTACCGCCCGGAACCTGCTGGTAGCCGATAACCTGGAACCGGATATTCGCAAAGGGTTGCTGACTCTACCAGGTTTGGGTCGCAGCCTTTTCCTGGGGTTGTGGATGAGACGATATCCTTTTGACGCGCTGCACCCTAATTATAAAGATGTCAGTCAAAAGTCGGTTGATCTTCTTCACAAACAGGGGAAACAAATCAATGTCTGGACCGTAGACAGAGCCGATGACCTGCTAAAGATGAAACATTTAGGTGTGGACATGGTCATATGCAACGATCCAGCCCACGCGCGCGGTGTTATTGAGACGGAATGAAAGCAAAAATTTGGCGCTATTTGTTCTGTCTTATTCTCATCCTGCCCCTTTTTTCTTTCTCTAAAGGAACTGTCAGGGCACAAGAAACAGATCGAGCCGAACAACTGCTCGCGCAGATGACACCAGCCGAAAAGGTTGGCCAATTGTTTCTGATCACATTTGATGGCGCTGAGATCCATGAAAACAGCAGAATCTACAGCCTGATCAACAATTACCACGTCGGTGGGGTGGTGCTGAGTGCGAGTCACGAGAATTTTGTGGATGACAGCACATCCGCCTGGCAATTGATCCAAACCCTGCAAGAAATTAACTGGCAATCCAGCAACCCTCTGGATGCTGAGGCTCCTGCTGACCCAGAGGTCAGCTACATCCCCCTCTATATTGGCATGAACCTGGTGCAAAGTGATAACCGCACCCCACAATTGTTGAGCGGACTTTCCAAGTTCCCTTCACCTATGTCTATTGGCGCGACCTGGTCAACAAATTCAGCCAAGGAAGTCGGCGCTGCTGTTGGGCAGGAGCTTTCTGCTTTGGGTGTGAATCTTCTGCTGGGACCTGCTTTAGATGTGGTAGATAGCAAGAATGCCGCGGCAGCCATGCATGCCGGCACTCAAAGTTTTGGCGGTGATCCGTATTGGGTAGGAGAAATGGGCAAGGCCTACGTGGAGGGTGTGCATGCTGGCAGCGCTGGAAGGATCAGCGTGATTGCCCAGCACTTCCCCGGCCTGGGCAGCGTGGACCGATCACCTAACGAAGAGGTCTCAACCATCCAAAAGACACTGGAACAGCTTAAACAGATCGAGCTGGCGCCGTATATAAGCGTTGTCGCGGATGAAGACCCGCAGCGGCAGGTAGACGGATTGATGATTTCTGCCATCCGCTTTCAAGGTTTTCAGGGCAATATTCGCGCGACCACCATGCCGGTAAATTTTGACCAAAGTGCGCTGGAACAACTGCTTTCTCCAGAGCCCATGGCGACCTGGCGGGCTAACGGCGGGCTGACAATCAGTGACAGTCTGGGAAGCCAGGCCGTCCAGCTGTTTTTCAGCAGCGGTGAAAACGAATTTGACCCACTTACCGTCGCCCGGACTGCTTTTTTGGCTGGCAACGACATGCTCTATTTGGACAACTTCAAAGGTCGCAAGGACCTGACCCAGGCTGACACCATTGTCAGGACGATTGAGTTTTTTAGGCAAAAATACCAGGAAGATATCCTCTTCGCCCAAAGAGTAGACGCGTCTGTGCTGCGAATTCTGCGCGCGAAAGCGCGAGTATATCCTGATTTTAATTTAGATGCTGTCGCTACCTCTCAGGATGGGCTCTCTGTTTTGGGAGGGGCTGAGGCGCTTGAACTGAAAATCAATCGCCAGGCGGTAACGCTGTTGACACCTTCGTCAGGATTTCTGAGCGCAACAATACCGCAACCGCCAGCTTTGTATGATCGCATCACTGTTTTCACCGATACCCGTTTGCGGCAACAATGTGAGGACTGCGCGAGGCAATATAACTTCGACACCATGAGTTTCGAGGATACCCTCAACCGCTTCTACGGCTCGCTGGGAACCAATCAGCTGACTGCGGATCGCATCTTTTCCTACAATTTTACTGATCTGATTGAGATCCTCGACCAGCGAACCGAGCCTGCGGACCCCAAC
>JBBAES010000113.1:0-5310 GCA_041655815.1 Anaerolineaceae bacterium | reverse complement strand
TCAAACCTGTTTCGGTCAAGGAGGAAACTGAAAAACCAGTCCTATATCTGAAATTTTACAGGATTCCAAAATTGATTAAATTTAACGGTTTAAGCAATCTAAAAAGGCGCTTTAGGCGATACCACATAAACTACAGGGGAGATTTCATAAAGTCTCTCTAAACAATAATTAGCCTAGACGCCATTTTTATCAAATTATCCAATGAGAAAGGAATGCCTGGGTTTGTGGCTCCTGCGGTTGATTGAACAGTGTTTGAGGGCTGCCTGTTTCGACAACTTTGCCCTCTTCCAGGAAGATAACTTCATCAGCCATACGCAGCGCCTGGGCTGGCGCGTGGGTTGTAAAGATGAGCAAACCTTTCGTTTTTTCAAACCATTCCTGCAACAATGCTTCCACGATATCCGTTCCGCGGATATCGGTTGCAGACGTGGGCTCATCCAGCAGCAGCACTTCCTTAGGCACAGCCAGCACCCTTGCCAAGCCGAGACGCTGCCTTTCCCCACCTGAGAGCCTGTTCCCTCGGGAATCAGCCAGGTTCTCCAGGCCAACTTTTTTTAAGACGTCCCGTGCCAAACGACCCCTTGACTGGCTATCTTCCAGAACCATGCTCACATTCCGCTTTACCGAAAAAGAGAAGACGTACGGAGATTGGGGCAGGTAACCGATGTTATCGTTTTTTGTCTGGAATCCAACCGACCCCTGGCTGGGTTGCACTGTTCCCATCAGTACGCGCAACAGCGTGGTCTTGCCGCTTCCGTTTTCACCTATGATGCCATAGCGCTTCCCTTTTTCAAAGCGAAGGCTGGGAACATCCAGAATCAGGCGGTCTTTGGCTTTAACCAGGATATCCTTAAGCTCAATCACCCTGCGCCGCCTTTTGGATTTGGTTGGCAACCGTGTTGACCACCAGAGAAATCAAAAGCAGAATCAAACCCAGCGCGATAGCAAAATCAAAGCGCCCCATGTTAGTCTGCATCATGATGGCAGTGGTCATCACTCGTGTTTTGTACTGAACATTACCACCAACCATCTGCACAGCGCCCACCTCGGCAATGGACCTTCCGAACCCCGCCAGGATGATGGATATAAAAGGAACCCGGAAGTCAAGCAGGAAATATTTCAGCCGTTTGGTACCGCGAATCCCAACCCCTACCAGGGTCTCGTTGATAGCTGTGGCGTTTACCCCTACCAGGTTGGCTGTCATGGCAGTGATAAAGGGGGTGATCAAAAGCACCTGCGCAATCACCATCGCCTCAACCGTGTAGAGCAGACGGAAATTTCCCAGTGGACCACTCCGCGAAAGCAGCAATAAAACCAACAAACCCGCAACAACCGGTGGCAACCCAAGCAGGGTGTTGATAATCCGGCTGAGAACAGCTTTTCCGCGGAATTCGTTTGCTCCTACCAGTACTCCCGCCGGGATCCCAATAAGAGACGAAAAAAGCGTGCTGAAAAAGGACATTTGCAGGGTTATAGAAATAATCTGGCGCAGTTCAGGGTCTGTGCCAAACAGAAGGTTGAGTACTGAGTTGATGAGTTCCAAAATATTCGTCTCCGGAAGGGCGAACTCGCCCTTCCGGTTGAAATTATTAAGTCTTATTTATTGTTGAAGAAGAGGGGCTCACCGTATTCAGCGACGCCAAATTCTGCAATCATTTTTCGGGCTTGTTCTGTCTTGAGCCAGTCAACAAAAGCCTGCGCGCCAGCCACGTTGCTTTCGGCGAAACGAGCGCTTGAGACGATGATCGTCGAATAGGTATTCTTCATATCATCGGTTTCTTCCAGGTGCATCGCCAGAGAGTCTTCATGGGCAAGGAAAGTGGCTTTGTCTGAAAGGGTGTAAGCCTGTTTCTCGTCGGCAATGGTCAGCGTCTGACCCATTCCCTGTCCGACACTTTCGTACCAGGTCTGGCCAACAGGATCAAGTTCAATCGACTTCCAGATGGCATTTTCCTTATTATTGGTTCCGCTGTTGTCACCCCGAGAGATAAAGGTCGAACCGGAATCAGCAATTTTCTGGAAGGCTTCCGCGGCAGTCGCGGAGCCAGCAACACCAGCAGGGTCATCGGCGGGTCCAACTATGACGAAGAAGTTGTACATAAAAGGTAAGCGTTCTTCGTTAAAACCTTCGCCAATGAATTCTTCTTCAGCCGTTTTTGAGTGGACCAGCAGAATATCTGCGTCACCCATGCGTGCCTTTTCAATCGCAGCGCCAGTGCCAGCGGAGGTGATCTCCAAAGTGTATCCAGAGGCTTTCTCAAACTCGGGCTGCAGGTAGGCCATCAAGCCAGAGTCATTCACCGACGTGGTCGTCGACATACGGATGACTTTGTTCTCAGGTTCCTGCGTGCAACCAAAAGCAGAGACTAGCAGGATGGAGATCAGGGTAAGGATAAGTATTTTGTTAAGTTTTAGGGAATTCATAGTACCTCGCAGTAATTTTCCTTTGATAAGGATTTAGATTATTATACTCAATAATTGACTAATTCGGGAGGGGTCAATGTTATTCGACCTCACTCCTTTCTAAATTCAGGAGCTGTAAAAAACAACTGGCTTTAGCAGACAAAACGATATCTTAGCGCGCGCCAGGTTGGGCGCATTCGTAAGCGTCTCCGCGCAGCGTTTCAACAGCATGGCTCATCACAGGCAGAAATACTTCCAGGCACTCCAATGCCGCTCTGGGGCTGCCGGGAAAATTGATGATCAATGTTTTGCCGCGTATTCCAGCAGTGGCCCGCGACAGCATCGCCATGGCCGTTATTTGCAGACTCTTCGACCGAATAGCCTCAACAATCCCAGGAGTCAGACGGTCGACCACGGCCAGCGTTGCTTCGGGAGTGAAATCCCTGGGGGCCAGGCCTGTACCACCGGTTGTGAAGACGAGGTCGAGTCCTTGATCAGCATATTCAATCAGTCTGGCCTTGATCTGCTCAAAGTCATCGGGCAAAATATCTTGTGCGGCAATGACAGCTTTGCCTTCCAGAGCCTTAGCAATAGCCGGACCGGACAGGTCTTCCCTCTCATTTGAGAAACCTTTGTCACTCAACGTGAGTATGGCTACGCGAATCGTAGGGATTATTTCTATACCTTGCCCCGCCTTAATCGTGCCTTCTTTAATAACAACCGCGAAAATGCCTTCACGCGGCATAACACAATCGCCAACTTGTCTGAACACCTGGCAATGCCTGTGGCATTCTTTGCCGATCTGTGTGATTTCAAGCAATGTCTCACCAATTTCGAGTCGGGTTCCCACTGGCAGAGACCACAAATCAATACCTTCAGTGGTAATGTTCTCTGCAAAAATCCCCGGGGTCAACTCAACCTTGGCTGTGTTATTCATCTTCTCAAAACTGCTCAAATCCAACAGGCTGACCTGACGGTGCCAGTCACCCGCATGGGCATCGTTAACAATGCCATGGTCAATCTTCAGTTCAATTTGCTCAACTGGGTGCTTGATCATGCCTTTTTTCTCACTGATGTTTACAGAAACCACACTGCTCATCTATCCACCGATCCTACTCATATTTCTTTTTTCCAAGACTTCCTGGTTAAATCCATGTCGGGCTGGTTTTGCCAATATTTCCTGGCTAATCTGTTGCGAGACTGCTTCTTTACCCATTGCCAGAGATTCGCGCAAGGATACTTCCCGGGGTCTGCCCAGACATGTGCGCAAACTACCGTCGCTCATAATGCGTATGCGGTTGCAATCTGCACAAAAGTGTTGGGAAATCGGACTGATGAAGCCGACCCTGCCCAGCGCGCCATCGTAGGTATAGTCGCTTGATGGCTGACTGTGTAGCCTGGGCGGAAGCTGCCGCAACCAGGGCCTTTCTGCGATCAGTTCCTGATTGTTCACGCGCAAATTGTTGCTGCCATTGCCACAACCAATCGGCATATATTCGATAAAACGCACGTCGATTTTATGCTTTGCGGTCAGTGCAATGAAGTCATCCACCTCATTGTCATTGACCCCGCGCATCAATACGACATTGATCTTGATGGGCTCAAAACCAACTTCCAGCGCGGCATGTATGCCGTCAAACACTTTCTGAAGACTTCCAGCCGTCAATTTCTCAAACAGGTCGGGTTTCAGCGTGTCCATGCTGATATTGAGGCGCATCAGCCCGGCAGCTTTCAGGTCGGCGGCCATCCCTGCTAACATCTGCGCGTTGGTCGTCACCGAAAGGTCCTCCAGCCCAGGTAGAGCAGCAATTCCGGTGACTATTTGTATCAAATCCTTGCGCAGCAATGGCTCTCCGCCAGTAAGGCGAATCCGTTTGATGCCTAATTCCACGCAGGATTCAGCCAGTAAAATCAATTCCTCAGCGTTGAGCTCCTTGGTTTTAGGGCACAAATCTTCATCAGAACGACAGTAGACGCAGCGCAAGGTGCAGCGTTCAGTTAAAGAGAGTCGCAGATAGTCGATCTCTCTACCATATGAGTCTTTCAAATTACTTGCTCCTCCCGGTTAAAGACCCCGGATCTTCCACCGCTCTTGTTTTCCAGTTGAATCTCACCAATTACCATTGCGCGGTCGATCGCCTTGCACATGTCATAAATCGTGAGAGCGGCTACACTCACAGCAGTCAAAGCTTCCATCTCAATGCCGGTGGCGTAAGTTGTTTTTGCCTCGGCAATAATTCTGATAGTGTGATCGTCCACGAATTCAAAGTCGATCTTTGCAGAGGTCAAAGGTATCGGATGGCAAAGCGGTATCAGCTCAGCACATTTCTTTGCTGCCATGATACCTGCCACTCGGGCAACCGCAAGCACATCGCCTTTTTGAATCTTTTCTGAGCGAATCATCTGCAGCGTCTCAGGCTGCATCCTGACTTTTCCGGATGCAGTGGCCACGCGATCGGTCATGTATTTTTCGGTGATGTCCACCATGATCGCGCGGCCTTTTTCATCCAAATGAGTCATCCTCATAGAATGATTTCACCCGGATTGTTGAACTGATATCCGCCCAGCTTTTCGAGTCGTTGAGCAAATTCGTCGCTCTTCATGACTTCCATCAGGCGGGCATATTCCGGGTGGTTCATGGTCTCTTCTGCGACAACCAGGTCATATTGCTCTTGGACCAATGGGATGAAGCCCAGTCCGTAAATTTTTGCTGCGGCCAGAATGCCCATGCCGGCGTCTGCGGTACCACTTGCTACTGCAGCGGCCACCGATGTGTGGGTGATTTCTTCACGGTCGTAACCTTTAATCTGGCTGGGTTCGATCCCGTTTTGTTTCAGCAAGTAATCCAGAAGGATCCTTGTCCCAGAGCCTTTCTGTCGGTTGACATAATTCACTTTTGTCAGATCA
>JBBAES010000112.1:0-5329 GCA_041655815.1 Anaerolineaceae bacterium | reverse complement strand
GGGTTTGTAAATCTCGCAGAGTTTTTCCACGCGTGGATCGGGCACGTCCACCACTGAGGTGTGCACTTCCAGATGCCCTGCCGAGATTTCGGTCGGAATATCCGCGCCAGTGAGGGCTTTATAGACGGTGGTTTTGCCGGATTGGGGCAGACCGATGATTCCTAATTGCATTTCGAACTCCTGTTAGTTATATGAGCCAGTTGATTATATCGTATCGCGCCAACGCTTTTATCGGAACTCTTGTTTCAGCGGCTAATCCCCGCGGCATCAATGGCATTAATCCCAGTGTCATTCATTGCCGGGGTACCTCCTTGCTTTTTCTGTGTCCGAATACGACGAATGCAATTTCCATAGGCTACAATTAGCGCAGGGCTTGTGTAGTGACGCGTACTTCACGATTTTTATCAACGACGAAACCATTGCATATGCGATGACGCGCTTAAGGGCTTCTTTGGCAGCGATATCGCTGTATCAAAGACTGGTTTCCACCCCCAATGTTGTCATTGTGAAGAACATATTCAGTGTGGAAGGAGTTTATTAGCCAAGAAACCCCGGAGTTACTCATTCAAAAGATAGTTTCACGTATACTTGTTGATGTTGATAAGTAAAAGAACGAGACAAGCGAGACACTAAATTGGAGATGGAGAAGAAAATGAAAAAAATCGTTATTGTTTTTATGGTCGTGATGATGGCGTTAAGCGCTTGCTCTATGCCCAAATTAGTAAAGGTTGAAGATGCTCCCGACCCTACCGCCACCGCCGTCGTCGTGGTCCCGGAGCCAACTGACGAAGTCGTCCAACCCACCAAGCCAGCCATTTCAGCGCCGGACACCTCACCGCAGATCTTGTTGATGGAAGAATTTACGATTGACGATGGCACCTGGAATACCGGTGTATGGAAAGAAAATGCCGGCGAAGACAGGATCGTTGATGGCCAATATCTGATGACGGTCATAGATGATAGTCGTATGATTTGGAGCGAGACCTTTGATGTGGGTACGCCCGATGTGATCCTGGAAGTTGAGGCGAGCCTTTATTCAGGCAGTGTCGAGAACAGCCATGGTTTTGTTTGTCGTTATGTTGATGAAGATAATTTTTATATTTTAACCGTCGGTAACGATGGCTGGTATTCGATCGATAAGTTTGTGGATGACAATTATGAGAATCTGGCTTCCGATTTTGTTTCTCCTGATTTGATTGACCCGAATTCGAACCTGGTGCGTGCGGAATGTAACGGAAACAAACTGATACTGTGGTCCAATGACATACTTCTGGCGGAAGTGGAGGACAGTTCTCTACCCGAGGGTCAGGTTGGTCTTTATACGCGCAGCTGGGATGAAGGAAACATCACGATTGCATACGACAATTTTATTGTCTACGCGGCGGATAGTTTCTCAATCCCACAAGGTGGCCAGTTTGATGACGGCATCCTGGAAGGAAATGTGCTCTTTTCAGACGATTTCGAATCGGGACCTGGCGACTGGATGGTCGGAAATTACAATCAGGCTGATCTGGAGATTATCTATGGCTGGCTCACCTACACCATGAAAGAGCCGAAATGGTTAACCTGGGATGTGACCCGACAGGTCGATGCCTCCGATGTTAAAATGCAGGCCTTTTTTAGCAACGACGCTGAGCAGACTGAAAATATGCAGGGCTTTGTATGCCGATATCAGGACGATGACAATTTCTACAGAATCACCTTTGGCAATGATGGCTATTTGCGGGTTGGCAAGCGGCTTAACGGAGAATGGATCTACTTTGTAGACGAATATGACACCTCTGACGCCATTGACCCCTACTTCAACTTCGCTGAGGCCAGCTGTTACCAGAACACTTTGAAGCTCTGGATTTACGGAGAACTGATTGTTGAGGTTTCAGATCCAGACAAGTCTTTCGCCAATGGAGATGTGGGCTTCATTGTCGGTACCTTTGATGACCCCACCGTGGTCGTCAGCATGGACGATTTTGTGGTTACATCATTGGATTAGATTTGATTAATGAATAAAAAGCAGAGGCTAACCTTAGCCTCTGCTTTTTTTAATCTCTCCCTAACGGAAAACACTGTTTCCGAAGAGGAATCTACAATTTGACCGTCAAGAACGGCATAATGATCTGTTTTAAGCTTCTTCCTTTTCCATCTGCTTATTGGCTTTCTTTTCAGCCTTCTGAACAGACTTTTCCGCTTTGCGAGCTTCTTTTGCCAGCCGTTTAGCCAGGCGTACCTCGTCCTCAGCAGCAAGAACAATTGAAGTGCTGAGCACCTGGTAGATGTAGTAAACCAGGAATGCGGCTGCTAATGCTAAAACGATGATGCTGCCTATGGTTAATCCAAATTCCTCACCGTTGATTACGACTGTCCAGAGATAGCCTCCGATTCCAGTAAAATACAGCACAGTGTTGAGGATAATCCCAAGCAAGCGAACTTCTGTGGGGCCAATACCGATGCTGGTCATCTCGAAGGTGCCAGTAACATGGGTTTTGAGATAAACCTGAATCATTAGAAGCAGATAGCCGATCAAGGCGAGCATAGAGATATCAAAACGGGCTATTCCTGAGAGACCAATACCAGCGAAGATGAGCAGTGTTGTGATCCCATCGATGGCATGGTCAACGTAGTAGCCGTAATTGGGGCGTTCGTGATGGCGGTAGCGCGCCAGGGTGCCATCCAGGCTGTCACCGAACCAGTTGATAATAAAGCCAAGACTGGCAACAAATAGCCAGAGATTGCCTTTTACTTCTCCCCGGCCGACCATGGCGTAGGAAACACCAGCCACCAGTGAGCCGAACAAACCAAAAACAGTCAGCATATCCGAATTCACCCAGGCGGGCATGTTTCGGGCGAAGAACTGTAGAGCCGGTCGCTCCAAAGGGCCTAATAATATTTTGTTGACACGTTTGTCTTTTTGCGTTTTGTTATTATCGTCTGCCATAACACCTCTTATAGTAAATTTTCAATTAATGGAAAAACTTGTGGCCAAACCGGGTAAAACATAGCCCAGTCGGACGAATACTTACGAATAAAATCTTCAGTTGGTCTTAATACTTTTTGCACATTGAGCAAATTTTCTTCCATCAGATCAGGGCGGGATTCCATAATGATTGGTTCAGATGAATCGATGACAAAAGTACCATCCTCCTGCCGGGCTCCGCAGGCAACGCGCGCGATCGCTCCGTTGTCGAGGGTAAGGCGAGCGTAGAAGATGGGCAGTGCGGCGGGACGGCCGAAAAATATAGGTTTGTATTTCGCATCTTCAGGGTTGTCCAGGGGACGATCAAGGCCGGTTGCGAGTGCTTTCCCATCTTTCAATGCTTGTTTGGCGCCGCGGATTGCGCTGAAAGAGATGGGGTGGATTTCTAATCCAACTGCCTCGCGAAGTTTGTTTTGTTCTTTATAAGCATTGTTTGGGTTGGGATAGGAAAGTACATACAGCGGGACTTTCAGCCAGCTGAGAGCCATCATGAAAAAATCAAAATTCCCAATGTGGGGCCCCAGGATAAAGGTGGGGGTGGTACCATCACGGATGTCGCTGAAGGCACGCTCTGCTTCCTGTGTCAGCCGGATCTGTTTGATGCCTTCTTCAGGATGTTGGTAATAGTAAAAATATTCGAATAGAGAAGTAAGTTGAGAAGTTGTAACGCGTAGAGCTTGCTCCTGCAGCTCCTCTTTGTTGAGCGTTTCACCGCTGACCACCCATTGGTTGGCTTTGATGTTGCGAACCAGATTGCTCGATTTGCGCAAGACAAGCACTTTGCCGCCAAACCTCGCCAGGCTGCGCAGCGCGGGGAGCGAAAAAGTTTTCCCGGCCCATAAACCCGCCTTAATGGCTGCTGACTCTTGAACAAATTCTTTTAAGTTCATGTTATTAGATTTTACTCTATGAATTTAATACCACATTAACAAAGAAGAGGTTGTAAGAACCAAGTAGTTTATGACAATTGTCACGGCTTCAGAGAGAGGTGCAACCGCCGTGCCAGGCTCGAAATCAGGAAGGCTGCGGAAGCCAACAGGATGATCACCGGGCCGGCCTGAATATTGGTTTGGAACGAAATTACCAGACCGAGGAAGCAAAATAGCACGCTGAGCAAGAAAGAAGAAAGCATGATCCAACGCATGTCTTTGAAAAAGTTGAGTGAGATAGCCGGCGGGATAGAGAGCAGCGCAATGACCAAAATCAGACCGACCATACGCATAGCCACAACCACAGTCAGCCCAACCAGGACCAGCATGGTCAGGTAGATCAGGTTTACCGGCAGGTTGCGGACGGTGCTGAAGGTTTCGTCGTATGAAATAGCCAGCAAGCTGCGGTAAGTAAAGACAACAAAAGAGAGTACCAGGAAGGCAATCAGCGCCATGAGACGCAGGTCACTTCCCGACACGGCTAAAATGCTTCCAAATAAATAACTCATCAGGTTGGCTTTGTAGCCAGGCGTGAGCGAAATAAAAATGATCCCAACTGCCATCCCAATCGACCACATCACCCCAATGAGCGTGTCTGCTCCCGATTTTGATTTTCGCCTGGCCGTGCCCATGATGAGAGCGGACGCTGTGCTGAAAATCAGCGCCCCGATCATTGGATCCTGACCAAAATAATAGGCCATACCAACTCCACCGTAGGCTGCGTGGGCTATGCCGCCGCTGAGCGAGACGATCCGGTTGAGCACGACCAGTGTGCCGATGATGCCTGTGGCGAGACTGACCCAAAAGCTGGCAATCAGAGCATTGCGCATGAATTCGTAGGAGAAAATGGTGCTGAGTTGCTCAATCATGATGATCCTCGTGTTGATGGCTGGGAAGTACTCGATGGGGTATACCATGAGCCACCAGCTCAACCGGGCATTCGTAGCCTACTTCCAGCATCTCGCTGGTGATTTCTTTGCTTCCCTGGTAGACCAAACGGCGGTTTACACAGCCAATGGTCTTGACGTAGGCAGAAATCGCCGTCAGGTCATGTGAAATAAGCAGGATGGCAATGTGGTCGTTCAACTCAGCCAGCAAATCATACAGCTGAATGCTGGACTGGCTGTCCACGCTTGAAGTGGGCTCATCCAGAAGCAGGATTTTAGGCTCAGTAGCCAGGGCACGCGAGATGTAAACTCGCTGACGTTGACCGCCGGAGAGTTCGTTTATTGTGCGTTTGCGAAAGTCGAGCATTCCGGTTTCTCTGAGAGCGGTTTCGATTGCCTGCTTATCGTGAGGTTCGAGACGAAAATTGCGCCGCAGGTTGGGCTTTATGCGTCCCATGGCGACGACGTCCCAGACATTAATGGGAAAATGCTTGTCTTCCACCTGAAACTGAGACACGTAGCCGATCTGCCCACGCCCCTTG
>JBBAES010000111.1:0-5372 GCA_041655815.1 Anaerolineaceae bacterium | reverse complement strand
TGAACAAACCTTGCATTATCCTCTGACTGCAGATGAAATTCATCGGGTGAACAACGCGCTTAACATCGCGTTATCTTCGAAAACGAACACCTCCGCTCAGGATGAGGGCGCGTTCATACTCGAAATTGCTAACGCACTTTGGGCTCAACGGGATGCTCATATCGAGCAGGCTTACCTCGATCTGCTTTCAGAGCATTACGCAGGCGGGCTGCACACGCTCGATTTCTCCCAATCGCAGCAAGCTGCGGACCTGATCAACAGCTGGGCGCAGGAAAACACAAATGACAAGATAAAAGAAATCGCCACCCCCAACATGTTCAATGTCAACACCCGCCTTGCTTTGACCAACGCGGTCTACTTCAAAGGTGCCTGGCTGCTCCCATTTATGGAAGAAAATACCCAAAAAGATGATTTCACACTCTTGAACGATGAGAATGTGGAAGTGGATATGATGATGACCACGGAGAATTTCCGTGCGCTTAAGAATGACCAGGTTCAAATGGTTGAATTGGGCTACTATAACAGCCCTATCGTAATGGACTTGATTGCACCTGTAGGAGGAAGCTGGCAGGCTTTTTCTCAAACACTTACTTTAGGCTTGATTGAAGATTACCTTGAACAACTGAGCCAGAACAAGGTTAACTTGAGCCTGCCAAAGTTCAAAATCGAAACCCCCAATATGGATATGATCGATCCGATGACGAACCTCGGTTTGGTTGACGTTTTTGGGATGAATGCCGATTTGTCGGGCATGACCGGTGATAAGAGCCTGCTGATTTCAACACTTGTGCAAAAAGCTTTCATTGACGTCAATGAGGCCGGCACCGAAGCTGCCGCCGTGACCATTGCGGTAGCCGCGGAAAAGGGGATGATCTCCCCTGACCCGCTCACCATTACTTTTGATAAACCCTTCCTGTTTTTGATACGGGATACAAGCACTGGCGCGATTGTGTTTATCGGCCAGTTCATGCAACCATAAAAAGACAACTAATGTAATAAGGAGTAAACAATGAAAACAAAGAAACTATGGATTGCCAGCATACTCATCCTGACTATGCTTTTGAGTGCCTGCAGTCTTCCTACCGATGGAATAGAAAACACGCAAGTACCCTCGTCTCCTGACGAGACAAGTGAGCCTTACCCCGTGGATGGAAGCGAGGGGCCTGACCAGGCTTATCCGACTGAGGAAACGCCAGCTCAGCCAACCTCTGGCGAAGTCATGGGTGGATCGGCGTACATCAGCGACCCGACTGCCAGTCAGGACGACCTGGAGGATCACGCAGATGATATAAACGAATTTGCGCTGGATCTTTATCGTAAGTTAGCGCAACAAGATGGAAATCTGATCTACTCTCCCTACAGCATTTACCAGGCTTTCCTGATGGTGTATGCTGGCGCGAACGCCGAAACAAAAGCTGAAATCGCTGAGGTTTTGGATATTGACGCAGACGAGGGTGAAGATGTTCATAACCTGATGAATGCGCTCAACGTACTATTAACCACTCCTCCAGCTAACCTGGACGAGGATGCTCAGCCCCTGGAATTCAATGTGGCTAACGCGCTTTGGGTCCAACAGGATATCGAATTTGAGAAAGACTTTTTGGACACACTTTCGGCAAATTATAACGCTGGTTTGAAACTGGTCGACTTTTCCAATAGCGAAGAGGCCCGCCAGGCTATCAACCTCTGGATAGCCGCTCAAACTAACGACAAAATCAAAGACTTGATACCCGAAGGAGTACTTGACGAATTGACCCGGCTGGTGATTGCCAACGCGGTCTACTTTAAAGGTGCCTGGCAACATACTTTTGACCCTGCCAACACAGCTGATGAGGCTTTCTTCGCTCTCGATGGCACGGAAGAGACGGTCGAGATGATGAGCAACAGCTACACCGGTGCGGCGCTGGTTTTTGATGATTTCCAGGCTGTCAAGCTGCCCTACCAGGGCGGCAACTATGCCATGGCGGCGATCATGCCTACTGGCGATTTCGGTACTTTTGAAGAAAACCTGGATGAAAATAAAATAGAAGATATCCTGGAGGAATTCGAGGGCATTTTCGGGCAGGTCAACCTGCGCATGCCAAAATTTGAGATTGAAAGCAGTTTCGATCTGGGTGAGCAGCTCAAAGCGCTGGGCATGATTCAGGCTTTTGACAGCCAGCTGGCTGACTTGACCGGCATGTCCGATCAAATCGATCTGTATATCACAGACGTATTGCATAAGGCCTATATCGATGTCAACGAAGATGGCACTGAAGCTGCCGCGGCAACTGTGATATCTATTGGCACGACTTCCATGCCGGCCGATAGTTGGGAAATAACTCTCGACCATCCATTTATCTACGTGATTTACGAGACTACCAACAACACAATTGTGTTTATGGGTCGGTTTGTAGCCCCTTAAAGATTGAAGTGTAGTGAAACAAAACACCCCGTCATGATTGACGGGGTGTTGTTATTGTTCTCTCAACTCCAGATCAATGACATCATTACGCACGGCGCATGTTACGGATCTCGAGGAACTTGTCTTTTTCTGCTGAAGTGAGGTGTTTTGGGACGGTCACCTGGATGGTCACGTAAAGGTCGCCGAATTGCGAAGGATCTTTCAGTTTTGGCATCCCTTTGCCTTTGAGTCGAAAGGTCTTGCCGCTGTCACTGCCTTCAGGAATGGTCAGGCGGATCGCGTTGGTCATAGTGTTTACGCCAACCTCACCACCAAGAACCGCGGTAAAAATGTCGACTGGCACATCCATATAGAGGTGATCACCTTTCCGTGTAAAGACCGGATCTGGCAATACTTTGACTTTAAGGTACAAATCTGCTCCCCCGGCCTGACCACTGAGTCGCACTTTGGAGCCGGTTTTGACTCCGGCTGGAATGTGGGCATCGATTTTTCGACCACCCTCAAATTGCAGCGAGCGCATGGTACCCGAATAGGCTTCATGTAAGCTGATTTCGATTTCGTGTTCCATATCCCTCATACGAGCTTGAGGTTGATAGCTTTGCTGGTTGAAACCAGAGCTGAAACCACCCTGTCCGAATAAGGTTTCGAAGAAGTCGGAAAACCCGCCCATGCCACCCGAACCGCCCATGCCGCCAAACATATCGCTGAATTCTTCAGGCGAGACTGAGCGGTAGCTGGTGTGACCACCGCTTGATTGCTGCCAGGGTCCCCAATCGAACCCTCCTGGCTGACCTCCAGTGTTCTGGTAGCGTTGCCATTCAGAGCCAAACTGATCGTATTTCTTACGCTTTTCAGCATCAGAGAGCACCTGATAGGCTTCATTAACTTCTTTAAATTTGTCTTCCGCTCCAGCTTCTTTGTTTACATCCGGATGATATTGCCGGGCGAGCTTGCGGTAAGCGCTCTTAAGTTCCGCATCCGTTGCAGTTTTGCTGACGCCGAGTGTGCTGTAATAATCTTTATATTCCATAATTCCCAACCAAAATGTTTGTTTTTATTTTAGCCTGATTCTGTTGGTTAATCGTTAACAGCCTTTCACAAAACCGGTGTTGCGTTCTGCAAATTGGGACCGCGTGCCGATTCAGGCAGCATCTGGGCGATTTGTTCCATTATCTCCTGACCGGCTTGCCTGACATCTTCCCTGCGCGGCACAGCACTTCCATCCCCGATCGCCCGCAGCCCAAACGGCTTGCCAATGCGTGAAACGACCCGGGCGCGGCGGCCTTTTTTGGTAAGAGTGCCAAATATATCCCAGCCGTCTTCGCTGTAGGTGCCAATCGGGATGATGGGAACACCGAGGCGCAACGCCAAAAAAGCCGCACCGGGCAGGGGTTCACCAAGGGGCGGTTCGTGTACATGACCCTCTGGGAAAATCATCAGGACACCGCGTTGTTGCAAGATGGCTTCAGCAGCACGAATGGCTTCGAGATTCGGTTGTCCTTGTATGATTTTAAGAGAACCCCACAGGCCAGGCAGAAACTTGACGATCCCTGGTGCCATAGGCATTTCGGCGTCGTTGATGAATTCGAGAGAATATTTAGTAGATTGAATTGGACCGATGGAATCCAAAAAGTGGAAATGGTTGCCCACGATCAGCAGCGGGCCTTCCTTTGGCAGATTTTCACGGCCTTCAACTTTGTAATTAAGTAACAACCAGGCAAGAGCCGCGATACCACCTCTCAGAAACCCCCTGCGTCTTCGGTAACGGGGGTAGGGATATTTTGCGTGGTATTCTAATTTTCGACTGGGCTTGCTCATGCATTCTCCTGATGGGTGGTTGTTTTCCAATTTTACCAATAAAAACCCACCATACTGTAAGGTATGCCTCCATGCTGTCCTGTAAACTAAACACGCTTTCAACGCTGAACCATACTGTAGGGTGGAATGGTGTTCCTCCTTGCCCAGTAGCTTTATTGCAAGGGTTCACCATTCTGCCGATCAGATCAATCAATAAATGTCGGAGTGAGGTAAAAGAACTCTCATTAAGCGGTTGCACCGTTACTGTGTCCGACCTACAAACAAACGTCGTCCGACCTATGATTTACTTATTTCGGTAATTGCCGCCAATCGATTCTCAAAATCTTGTCGTCATGCTGTTGTGGTATGCCGCGGCCATCGGTGTTGGAGGTGCCCATATAGAGCAGACCATCCGGACCCAGGCGCAAAGCCCGTAGGCGTCCAAACTCACCCGCCAAATGTCGCTGCAGAGTCTCGGGACGGATATCGTCCAAGGGTACAGAATAAAGTGTCGCCCCCCGCAAGCCGACAAACCAGGCAACGCCGTCGACGATTTCGAGGTCACCAGGCGCCCAGGTTTCATCACCACCCGACTGCAGCTTGGGTGGGATCATAGCATCCTGGGTCTGATCGCCCTGAATGACCGGCCAACCGTAATTCCCACCGATTTCAATCAAATTGAGCTCGTCATAGCCACTGCCCAATCCGCTGGGTCCGTGTTCTGTGGACCAGAGCCGTCCCTGTTCGTCCCAGGCAAGCCCCTGTGGGTTGCGGTGACCATAAGTGTAAACCGCGTTGCCGAAGGGATTGTTCGCAGGGATCGAGCCATCGTCGTGCAGACGCAGAATCTTGCCAGCCAACGAATCGATATCTTGAGCCAGAGCGGAGTTTTGGGAGTCTCCTGTGGTGATGTAGAGCAATCCGTCCGGTCCAAATTCGATCCGTCCGCCATCGTGATTGTTGGACCCCGGAATCTGATCGAAAATGAGCGTGCTTTCGGTAAGTCTGTCACCATCGAAGCGGTGGCGTTCAACGCGGTTGAGCAGCCCATCTGGCGTCTCGTAAGTCAGGTAGAGGTAAAGCCACTGGTTTTGCTCGAAGTCTGGGTGCAGCGCCAGCCCGAGCAAGCCGCTTTCGCTGCGCTCATACACATCTGTGATGGGGATGCGCA
>JBBAES010000110.1:0-5374 GCA_041655815.1 Anaerolineaceae bacterium | reverse complement strand
CGGTTATGAACCGGGTCTGAGGGTGCGCCTTAACCGAAAGATTAAATCATGGAGTGCTTCCCTGTATGTGGGCACTACCTTGCTGATCGCAATCGGGCTGATTGTGATCGTTCTGCTGCTCATTCATCAGACTGCCTCGTTTGGCAATGTGGGCTTTTTGCAAGTGCTGTTGATGGCTGTTATCACAATGGGCCTGATTCCGCCCGCCATAATTGTCGCCAACGACCTGGTCAACCTCGCCTTGACAACATTCACCTCTCCATCACTCCTGCCAAAATTAGAATTTGAAAAATCGATTCCGGCAAAATTCGGCACGTTGGTAGTAGTACCAGGGATGATATCAAGCACTAGCGACATTCAAAAGCTGGTGCGTCAAAGTGAAATTCACTACCTGAGCAACCCTTTGCCGGGGCTCAAATTTGCCCTGCTGACAGATTTTCCCGATGCCGACGAGAAAACCCGACCGGAGGACGAAGGTCTGGTGACTGAGGCGATCGAGGCAATCGCAGACTTGAACCAAAAATACCAACAGGATGACGAATGGGATGAACAGCGCTTCTTCCTTTTTCACCGCCACCGCCTGTGGAACCCGGTTCAGGGAACCTGGATGGCATGGGAACGTAAACGCGGGAAACTGCATGAACTGGGTCGTTTTTTGCGAGGAGCTGACGACACTTCTTTCCTGAAACGAACAGCCAACGATGATATCCGTCAGCATTTGGGTGCGATCAAATACGTCATCACGGTCGACGCGGACACAATACTGCCGCCCGGTTCTGCCGCCAGCCTGGTAGGGACCATAGCCCACCCGCTGAATCAGGCCAGGCTTGACCCGGCGACCAAGAAAGTGACTTCGGGCTACACCATTCTGCAACCGCGCGTTGAGATTAACCCTCGTAGCGCCAATCAGACCTGGTTCACCCGCATTTTTGCTGGCGACACCGGGCTGGACCCCTACAGTCACGCCGTGTCTGATGTTTACCAGGACCTTTTTGAAGAAGGCATTTACGTCGGTAAAGGCATTTACGATGTGGACGCCATGATGCAGGCTGTGGATCCTCACATCCCGGAAAACATGCTGCTCAGCCACGACTTGCTCGAAGGTATTCTTGGCCGTGCCGGATTGATCAGCGATGTCACCGTCATTGAAGATTATCCCCAGAACTATTACGAACAGGTTGCCCGCCAGCGCCGTTGGATTCGCGGTGATTGGCAGCTCTTGCCCTGGCTTTTTAACCCCAGCAAGTACGGTGTCAGTTTTTCAAGCATCGACTACTGGAAAATCATCCATAACCTCCTTCGCTCGTTGCTCTCGCCCGCCCTCATCATCATTTTTCTGTTGGGTGTCGCCTTTCTGTCAGATCTGGCCTGGTTGTGGGTAACCATCCCGTTAGTCTCCTTTGGTGTGCCGCTGGCAAGCGCGCTGGCCAAAACTGTCAGGCAAAATCTGCAGAGAAAGCAGCGCAATGCCATCTGGCCATCCCTGTGGCCGGTATTTATGCGCTGGATGTTCGCTATCGCCTTCCTCCCTTACGAGGCGTATTACGCCACAGATGCCATCCTGGTCACACTGAGGCGCCTTTACATCACTAACCGCAAACTACTTTCCTGGACGACTGCGGAACACGCCTCCAAGCTGCTGCGTTCCAAGACACGCCAAGACGAAGCCTGGGTCAAACTGAGTCTTTCCGCTGTCATCGTGGTGATTTTGGTGTTGATCGCCCAGGCAGAATCCTTAAGGAGCGATAAAACAACCATCCTGGTGCAAATGCCGGTTGTGCCCATTATGGTACTCTGGCTGTCTTCGTCCCTGTTTATCAGGTTAATCAATCAACCTCTCCCCAGCCCAAGAAGTGAAGAACCCTTCCAGGACCTGGCCTCTCTCCGTTTGGTTGCCCGACGCACCTGGAGTTTCTTTGAACGTTTCGTCGGACCGCAGGATTCATGGTTGCCGCCCGACCATTTCCAGGAATCCCCCAAAACGGCCATTGCCCACCAGACTTCACCATCGAACATCGGTTTGTATCTCACCTCCGCGGTCGCCGCTTACGACCTGGGTTATTACGACCACCTGGGTCTGGCAGCACGATTGGAAACCACAATCAACACCCTTACCAAGATGGAACGGCATCGCGGACATTTTCTGAATTGGTACAACACACAGACGCTCGAACCTCTGCAACCTCGCTATGTTTCCACGGTGGACAGCGGAAACCTGGCTATCAGCTTGGTCATTGTTTCCCAGACACTCAAGACCATCACCACGCAACAGGTCTTTCGGAGCCAAATCTGGGAAGGATACATGGATAACCTGGTCGGTTTGCAGGGTGTTCTTTCGAAAATAGGGCGAGAAAACCCTTCAATGAAGATTGGTGAGTTGAATCTCTCAATCGCTGAAATGTTGGATCGCATCCACGCGATCAAGGACGTCCCGCTAAATTGGTATGCAACTTATACCTATATTGGCACCACCTTTTGGCCGAATCTCTCCAGCGGTTTAGGCGGCCTCATCTCGACACTTCCCGCCAGTATTGACATCGAAACCATTACCAGCCTTCAGCAAGTTATCCAGGGCGTGGAAAAAAATTACAACGCGATTCAGCATACCATCGACGAACTTGTTCCCTGGATTAAATTTATTGAAAGCATTCCCCCAGCGCTTCAGCACGAAAGCTTACAGGGCGACCTTGAAGAATTGAAAGACCTTTTGGTTTACAATCCGCGCCTCTCACAAATACCACAACTGATGTCACAGGGGCAATCGCTTACCGCCCAACTCCTCAAGAAACTAAGAGACTCGGCGCTACCGCACAGTCCGGTAAATCAATCGTTAGATGAGGCCCGCGCATGGTTGGAAGGTCTCGGTCAGGCTTTGATGCTGGCCCGCGACCATTCCATCTTCCTTCAGGAAAAGTATACGGACCTCGAGCAGGTGATCGATCAGTTAATTGATGAATTGGACTTTACGTTTTTATACAATCAGACGCGCAACGTCTTCCATATTGGATACAACCTTGAAACCGGTCAATTGGACGATAATTTCTATGATCTACTCGCGTCTGAAGCCAGAATTGCCTCTGTATTTGCGATCTCCAGGTACCAGGCTCCCCAATCGCACTGGATGCATCTGAGCCGCCCTATCACCAGGGTAAATAAAGATTATGCCTTGCTATCCTGGAGCGCCACCATGTTTGAATACCTGATGCCCACGCTCTATTTTCATCCTCACGTGAACACCTTGCTGCACAAGAGTGCTGAAACAATGGTGAATTATCAGCGTTCTTATGCCAGGTCAAAAGACGCTCCCTGGGGTATTTCGGAGTCAGGGTTTCACCAATTTGACGCAAGCATGAATTACCAGTATCGCGCGTTTGGTGTGCCCGCTCTGGGTTTCAAGCGCGGACTTGCCGATGACCTGGTAATCGCTCCTTACGCGTCACTTATGGCCCTCCAATGGGCGCCTTCTTCGGTCGAGGAAAACATTCAGGACCTGAAGGCTCACGATGCTTACGGGCCCTTCGGCTTTTACGAAGCCATCGACTTTACGGCAAATCGTTTAAGCCCTGGAAAAGACTATGAAGTCATCCGGGAATATATGTCCCATCACCAGGGGATGATTCTGATGGCAATCGTCAATTATCTGCGCGACAATATCATGGTAAAACGTGTGCTTCGAGACCCTCTGATTAAAAGTGTGGAAATACTGCTGCACGAGCAGGTTCCCGCCGGAGTGCCGCTGATGATGCCAGACGAACAGGAGGCAAGGGGAACCCGCCGGATCAGCGATGTCGCATCTCAGATTTCACCCTGGCCAGAACCAGTCTCATCCCTTACCCGCCGAACGCACCTGCTCTCTAACGGCTCATTCAGCACCATGATCACCAATCGAGGTGGTGGATACAGCCGCTGGAAGGATGTCGACCTGACCCGCTGGCACCAGGACAAGGTCCTCGACCCTTGGGGCAGCTGGATCTACATACAGGATTTGCGGAAAAACGAAACAAGCGGCAAGTTCCCGACCTGGTCGGCAGCGCATCACCCCATCCCCGGCAATCCGGGGGAAATGCAGGTCAACTTCTTTTCTCACATGGCAACCTTCACACGCACAGAGAACGATCTGAGCAGCACAATGGAAGTCACTATCGCCCCTGGCGACCCTCTTGAGATTCGCCGTATCCACCTGATCAATAACTCATCCTCTTCAAGACACCTGAGGTTGACCAGTTATGGCGAGGTGATCCTCAATCAACAAGCCGATGATACCCGCCATCCAGCCTACAACAAACTCTTCATTGAATCTGAGTACGTGCCTGAGCTTAATTTGCTGGTTTTTCAACACCGTAAGAAAACTGGCACAGAACAACAGGTATTCCTTGGTCACATGCTTGTAGTTGAAGATTCCCGCCTGCGAAGTAATCAGAACTTGCCGGTTAAGTTTGAGACTGACCGACGGGCCTTTTTGGGCCGCGAACGCAATAGTCGTGACCCATTCGCTCTTCAGTCCGAGTCTTACCTGACGGGTTCTACCGGAACCACCCTTGACCCGATTTTTTCACTGGGACAAGAAATCCATCTGAGAGCTCACGACACATATACTTTAGCCTACATCACCTTTACCGCGCCCAGCAGAAGTGCCTTGCTGAAAACCGCTGAGCGCTATAACTCCTGGACCAGGGTTGAAAACACCTTCCGGGAGTCAAATGTTGCCAAATTGACCTGGCTTGGCCGGCGCAAAATTGGAAGAGAAGAGCTCAGAACAAACCTCGATTTACTTTCTCTGCTGGTTTTCCCTCTTGGACAGAAACGTGCGAATGCAGAAATACTCTCAATGAATGTGCTCAATCAGTCCGGTCTCTGGCGCTTTGGCATTTCAGGTGATTTTCCGATTATCTTGCTCGAAATTGACGACGCCAAACAACTCAACCTCCTGGCGGAGGTCGTCCAGGCACAAGACTTCTTACGACGGCATGGTTACAGCACCGACCTGGTCGTTTTAAACACGCAGCCCAGCATGTATTCATCTGAACTCAATAACACTATGATGCGCCGGCTTAGCCTGATCGAGGTGGATCAGTGGCTGAACCAACGTTCCGGGATTTTTATTCGCTCGGCCGATCAGATGCAGCCGCAGGAACAAGTTTTGCTGAAGTCTGTCGCAAGCGTTCTTTTGCGGGGTAACAGTGGCTCCCTGTCCGAACAACTCCGCCTGGAGTTTAACCCGGTTGCCGATTTGCCTCCGCTACTGACATCTTTGGGTTCCCGCCGGTATTTGTCCGCCGCGCTCCCCTGGGAAACGAACCCCCTCGGCGAGTTACAATTTTTCAATGGCTTTGGTGGCTTTTCGTCAGATGGAAATGAATATGTAATGCACCTG
>JBBAES010000109.1:0-5410 GCA_041655815.1 Anaerolineaceae bacterium | reverse complement strand
GCCAGTGGTGACAACGCTGACATTGGTACGCGTTTCTCCAACCACGGGAATCGCGACAACATCAACGCCTTGTGCTATCAGGCCCTCTTCGATGGTCTTGCCGGTCTGTCCACCCAGCAAGCCAACCGCCCTGGAAGGCTGGTTGAGTCTGGTTAACATGCGCGAGACGTTAAAGCCTTTGCCGCCGTAATCGAGCTGAACGCTTTCAGCAATCAAGACATCATTGAAACGGATATCAGATACTGTCAGTTGCTTGTCAAGCGCCGGGTTAAGCGTGATCGTATAAATCATTTCTTCTTTTCAGGTGGTTTGGTGTCTACAGGCTTCTTTTTTAAGCCCATAAACAACCCCATCACAGTGCCCACAAAGGTAGTAAAGGCAATCACCAAGCCCTTGCCCCCCCACTTTTCGAAAATTGGACGGGCTTCCAGCATGGCCAGAAACAGAAAGAACATTCCGAAGTATTTCAGGAAGATCAGCAACTGTTGTTTAAATGAGTAACCCTTCTTCCAAATCTGGATGACTGTCACCACCAGTCCAGACAACAAGCTCAATAGAATCACCGGGCTAAAATCTACCGGGCGTTCCGGGTTTCTGTAAAAGATGCCATAATAGGCTCCTAAGGCTGCTCCAACCAGGAGATATTGAAAATAAAGGCGGTAGCCTTGTTTGGTCTTCGGACCGGCTTTTTTATCTACGGTTTCAGTCATGGTTTCCAATTTTCTTCAATCAAAACCTTTTCTGCCTCACGGGTCCAGGTATGTTGCGGTCCCATTTTCTTCGCTACCTCAGGATATTTTTCAGCGACTTCAGCTAAGGAGAGCAGCGGTAAATCTTCCAGTTGCGGATAAATGATGATTTTTCCGGTGTAAGTGCCCGCCATCATCGCTTCCATTCCAGCCACGGCTTGTTTCAATCCGCCAACCGCCGCGACGCTTAGGTTTGGCGAAAGAGAGCCTGCCTTGGCTTTGGAAAGCACTGTTTTCTGGTCAAAGACACTCGAACCTGAAGTACCTGTCAATTGCATATTATTAAGGAAGATATTATTCAGGTTAATTTCAATAGTTGTGCCGTTTGGAACACCAGCAAAAAAATTGAGCATCCCATCTTTGCCCAGCAGCAAAGCGGAATCCTGCATGAGTTTGGCGTTAGGCACACAGACGACCACATCGTCCGCCATCTTTGAATCAGAAAGGTCGCGAACAGTCACAACCAGGTCAACACCATCTTTCGTGGTATTGACCAGAATGAGTTCCTTGCCGTTTCTTTCAGCAATTGGATCTCCGGTTATACGCAGCGCCTGCAAGCGCTCGTCATTGATATCAGTAACAACTACGGTCTTAGGCCCGGGCACAAGTTCGAGCGATCGCTGTACGTGCATCTGACCCATGGGACCAGCGCCACCGATTACCACAAGCAATCCGTCTGGCTTGAGCTCAGAGCGATTTCGCTGTTCGCCATATGCGGCGCTGATTTCTGTGCCGTTGGTGCCAATATAAGTGGTGTAATGGTAGTGAATGCGTCCGGCGTCAATAATCACCTTACCATCAAGTGGCTGATCACTGACAATGTTGAGCGCACCTCGAAAAGCGATTTGTTTGGCTACTTCCGAGACCAGTTCCGCGCTCACTGGCTCGAGCAGGACGATGTCGTCGAAGCCTTTTCCGTCTGTGTTTTCTCTAGCAAAGGCGGCAATTTGATCTCTCACAATCACACCGACCTCGATGACTTCGGCACCGGCGCTTTTGTGGCTCCGCACAAGCTCAATGATATCTGGGCTGGTATTGGTCAGGAAAATCCTGGAAGGTTTTTCGAGCCCCTCAGAAAAAGTGTATTCTTTTTCGGGATGGCGGGGGCCATCAATCCACATCACCCCGCCTTCCAGCGGAGAAAGCCGACGTCTTTGGGTGTAGGCCGCTTCGACGCAGGCCCAGGGCTCTGTAAGAGCAGACTCTGAGTAGCCCAATTCACCTTCGACCGGGATTAAATATTCAGAATCATCAGCCTCAAAAATTTCTTTTCCGATCAAATGGTACTGAATCAAGCCACCAGGGATAGTGTAACCATAGGCAGTTGCGATCTTGTTGTCGTAGATGTCCGGTTGGATCGCCAGTTTTTGCCCAGGAACATAGCGGTCTCTCAGGTTTTCTCCAACCGTGATAACCGTGAAAGAAGCTTCATGACCAAGCCTGGTCGGCTGGACAGACAGATCGCGATTGTAGAGCTTGGGATGCTGACCTCCCTGTTTGATCAGCTTGACATCCGAAAAGCACAAGCCAACAGCATCAACCCGCACTAAAATTTGATCCGGCCCAGGTTCCGGAATAGGGAAGAGCTCGGGTTTTCCATCGCGACCGACGTTCTCTAACCCCGCGCCATACATATTCCAGCCCATTACCTCTTCAGGTAGGCGGTAATCAAGGTCGACATACTTACGGAATTTATCGTCCATTAAAATCCTTTTCTTTATTAAGAAGTTGCTTCTGCGGTTAGCGCTTCGATAATATCAGACTTCCTGGTCGTGTTTGACAAGAAGTGAACGCGCTCAATTTCGTCAACCACTTCAGCAAGATTTTGCAAAATTCCCAGATGTTCCTCAAAGGTCGCCGCGATGCCGACCACCAGGTGAACAAGCTCTTCATCCTCCCAAACCACACCTGCTGGAATCTGGAGAACGGAGATACTGGTCTCTTTGATGTACTTGAGATCGGGGAATTCGCCGTGGGGAATCGCGACGCCATTGCCGATTAAGGTCGACATAGTTTTTTCACGCGAGAGCATTCCTTTTACATAAGGCGCCTCAACACGGTCAGCCTGAACCAGCAAATCACCGGCGGCTTGAATTGCTTCTTCCTTGGTTTGGACTTTCGAATCTAAAAAAATAAGGTCTTCTGTTAAAATGCGCGCCATACTATTCCTCCGAAGGGCTTGCCTGGAGCCGCGTAATGAGAGCGGTACCTATTGGCACCGCCTAATTACTTTCGATCTCTTTCCCGTCCTTAATATCTGCTACCAATTTATCAAACAATGGGTCATTAAAGAAGAATTTGAAGCTGACCACAACCGCTTCGGGGGCCTTTGTCTTCACAGACTTTTTGACACCTTCGTGGCAGATGATGAAATTAGTTTTTGGATCAAGGTTAGTGACCGCTTTATGATAAATCTTGATATTATCTAGCTTGGCAGCCTTCAATTTCTTTTTCATTGCGTTGACTGTCATCAGGCTTGAACCAATCCCCGCTTCACAGGCGACCACAATTTCTTCTATATCTTTGGAATCAATTTTATTACTCATTACTCACCCTCTCTCATCCGTGTTCAGGCAAACTAGCTGCCTGAACACGGTTCGATTAACTACCTACTACAAATTTTTCAATTAAGCTTCGACAGCTTCTTCAACAACATCATCTTCCTTGACCGGGAAGCGTTTTAGGATCACCCAACCCACCAGGAACGAGGCCACAGCGCCAATTAATACACCCATCAAGACCTGGAAGTGCCAGCCTTTCGGTGTCATTGCAATGTAAGCAAAAATTGAGCCTGGAGATGGGGTGGCGACCAAACCTGCATCGGTGATCACCCACCAGGTGTTGGCGAGAATAGCGCCAGCATACATGGCCAGGATCATGATAGGGTGAGCAAGCACGTAGGGGAAATAAATTTCGTGAATGCCACCAAGGAAGTGAATAATGATCGCGCCAGGGGCAGATTGTTTGAGCATTCCTCTGCCAGCGACCGCATAGGCTAAAAGCAGACCCAAACCGGGGCCAGGATTGCTTTCGAGCATGAAGTGGATTGCCCGGCCAGTTTCCTGAGAGGCGACGGCGCCCAAAGGAGCCAATACGCC
This sequence comes from Anaerolineaceae bacterium, assembly GCA_041655815.1. GTDB lineage: Bacteria > Chloroflexota > Anaerolineae > Anaerolineales > Anaerolineaceae > Mesolinea. The sequence continues at coordinate 1,563 of JBBAES010000109.1, read as the reverse complement.
GATGTTCAAGGCATTGTTCAGGAAGAGCACTTTGGCAGGTTCAATGATCAGCGCGACCAGGGGGAGCAGTTTGATGTCAACTAGCCACTGAACAACGGAGCCGAAGGCATCGCTGAACACGGTAACAATTGGACCAATCACAATCATAGCGAAGATGACTAAAATCACACCAATGATGCCCATCGAGAAGTTGTTGATCAGGAGCTCGAACCCTACTGGCATTCTGGGCTCCATCCATTCGTCAAATTTCTTGAGAATCCAGGCAGACAGCGGACCCATGATCATGGCACCCAGAAGCTGGGGGATAGATGAGCCGACAATTGCACCCATAGTTGCCAGAGCGCCCATAACACCACCACGCTGACCGTGAACCATATAGCCGCCGGTGTAACCGATCAGGATCGGTAGAAGATAAACCAGAATTGGACTGACCAAAGCCGAGAATTTTTCATTCGGGATCCAGCCTGTTGCGATGAACATCGCCGTAATTAATCCCCAGGCGATAAAGGCTCCAAGGTTTGGTACAACCATTGACGCCAAAAAACCGCCGTACTTTTGAACTCTTTCTTTCATGATTTCTCCTTAGATTTATTAATTATTTTTTAAAAAAACAACGATAACTTGGGAATTATTTCGCTAAGTGACATCCTCCTTTCAAAAGTAAATTAAAATTGCAAAACCAGATCGGTAGAAAACTAACTTTGCAATTAACTAAAAGTAATTATATACAAATCAGTTTGAAAGCGCAAGAACAATCGCAATAATCGCCATCTGGATATGTTACGATCTGACTGCGCTGGAAGCATTCTCAAATTAACTCAAAAATGTTACGCAGGGTGCAGTCAAAGCCCATCAGACAAAACCTGATGCTCTTGGCAAGCCTAAAGCATCTCAATTAGTTCGCGGTGGGCTTTTCGCAAGATGGCGGCGTCCATCTTCTCAACCTTGCGGTCGTAAGTCAGAAAGCCGTTGATTTCCGTCTCAATATCAGTGGTTTGTGTATAGATCGCCGCGCAGAGACCCTCAGGTATGAGCGGCTTAACTTGCTTTTCCAAAAGATTCAGATAGGCGGTCGTCAGTGCAGCCGAATTGCTGTAATGTCCGTAGCCAAAACGCTTGCTTTCGGTATAAACATGTCCATCCACTTGCATGGTATAGCCGCCAAATTCGGTCACTGCCAGGATGCGCTCGTCGGCGACTCGGGCGCTCAACTTCTTAATATAAACATGCCGGCTTTGGAAATCGCCGCCTCCCTGGTCAAACCAGCCCGAAGCGTGGTCCACCAGGCGGGTTGGGTCGAGCGATTTGACCCAATCACCTATGCGAATAGCCTGGAACTGCCCCCAACTCTCGTTGAATGGCACCCAAACGGCGATGCAAGGGCTATTGTAGAGCACCTCGATCATATCCTGCAGTTCAGCGCGGAACTGCTCGCGATTGTGTGGGTCTTCGCGCCCAAAGCGCTTGAAGCGATGCTGGTCATAGCGGTGAATGCCTGAAGTAAAAGTAAACAAGACTACAGCATCTTTGGTGGTGCGCCCGCCGTTAGGCATATCCTGCCAG
>JBBAES010000108.1:0-5427 GCA_041655815.1 Anaerolineaceae bacterium | reverse complement strand
GAATTGTTTTTGCAGATAGATCTGCCGCATTGGGGTTCCTCCTTATTTAGGTTTTCCACCCTTTAGGATGACCCCAATGTGCTTTTTTGTAAAGCCTTATCGTCTCACATGTGTTTGAACTCGCTCACACTTTATGAACCGTCTCGCTGTTTTGCCTGGGCTCTTCTCAGGCTGCTTTGCCAAAGATTTAGGCGTTATTGGGTACTCGTTGAAAGTCATCAGCCTGAATGATGACATGGTTATAGAGTTTCTACCAATTAACCAAACTTAAGATAAAATTTGATTATGGATCATATTTATAGTGACAGAAATGAATACTTTCAACGCGACAAGGACGGGCCCTGCGCTTTCTGCGAAGCACTGGAAAAGCAGGATAGTTTCGACAACCTGATTGTGTATCGCGGAGAATATAACTTTGTCATCCTGAACTTATACCCATATACCAGCGGTCATATAATGGTGGTGCCCTACGAGCACACCAATCGACTGGAAGACCTGACTTCAGAGCAACTCTGTGAGATGATGACCTTGATTCAGAAAGGTATTCGTGTCCTGATCAGACTGTATTGTCCGCAAGGGTTCAATGTGGGCGTAAATCTGGGGGATGCCGGAGGCGCGGGCATCAGAGAGCACATCCACTGGCATATCATTCCGCGCTGGGTTGGCGATGCCAATTTTATTACCGTGATCGGCAGGACGCGGGTTTTGCCAGAGTCACTGGAAGAATCCTACGAAAAAATCCTCGAAACCTGGCGAGAGCAGTTATAACAGAGCGCCGCGCTCTGAGTCTGTCATTTCATTAAAAAAAAGAGAGCCACGGCTCTCTTTTTCTATAAAGTTCCTTATCGCAAAAAGACTACTTATCTCCCAGTCCTTCGATGTTGCCAATGCCCTGAACGTTTTGAGTGATGGCAGGGTTGCCATAATACCTGACGTTGTAGACACCTGACAAATTGAGGTTGAGCGCATCCGCAGCCCAAATGGTTGCAGAAACAGCACCGTCGGTACGGAGATTGACTCTGGCACTCTGGAGGTCTTTTGCGTCGTAGTTCGTGCCACCGGCGAACCTCAGAGTTTGAGATTCGACCACACCATCAATATTTATGTTCGCTCCGCCCTCAACGTGCAAATCAAGCGAGTCTGCCATTAAATTTTTCATTTCGAGCGAAGCCCCGCCTCTGATCTCCATTGTCAAGGTTTTTGAATGGATATCGTTGGCAATCACCTCAGAGCCGCCCTCGAAGACAAACTGGTCCAGCTGTTTGAAATTGATAGTGATGGTAGGGTAATCAAATGTAGATAACCAGTTAGGGATGTCACGGATAAACCTGATAATCAGGACGCCATCTTTGACTTCGTAAGTGATGTCTTCAACGATGCTGCGGCGGCCTTCAATCTGGATGGAGTGGCTGTCACCCTGGATCAAGAAAATTGGGCCGCCTCCTCGAATATCTATTTTGGTAAATGTATCAAGGTTTTGTCCCTCGCTAATTGGTGTCTTATCTTCAGACAGGCTTGTCTCGTCTGAAGGTATCATGTCCTTATCTTCCGGCACAGAGGTTGTCCGTGGCACAAGGTGGGGTATACCACAGGCAGAGGCGGCAAGAACGAAAATTGAAAGAGCTATTATTATTTTTATCCGGTTTCTCATGGTTTTCTCCTGCTTTCTATTCTTATTCTACATCAAAGATTTCAGGACGTGTTTTTTATATAAGGCGCTAAGTGAGCTTCATTGTTAGAGAATATTTGTGACTCGTTTACATCTTTTTGTTTGCTGAACGAAGTTGCCTGCGCAGCCACGAAGCAGCAGGGCCCTCGTGATGGCGGACAGCAAGTACGGAGGTTGACGTGCCATTTCGCACCTTTTCTACTAATTCACCGAAAATGTCCTCCCCCAATACATCCCCCTCGTAAGATCCAATCACGACAAGATCATACTCACGCTGCTGGGTTTCTTCAAGAATGGCTTTAGCCAGGTCATTGCCACGAATGATGCGCAAGTTAATATTGCCTGGAATATTCTCGAGCTGGGTGATGACAATTTCTTGCAGGTATGCCATCTGATCCTCATAGAGTTCATCGTCCAGGTCTTCGTCCACTATCCGAATCATATCGACAATGCCTTTATCTGCCCTGGAAAGAGAATCTGCTATTTGGATTGCGAACCTGGAATGATAACCACCGCCGACTGGAACAAGAATATTCTCCAGGCGGTCGATACCACGATCGAACAAGACGCCAACATTAGAAACGCCGGAACTGATGACAGGTTCAATTGTTTCGATAAATTTTTCCCTTTCGCTCTGGCCGACAGGCCACTTAAAGAGCAGTAGGCGGACATTGTTGTCATTGCGCACGTCGTTGATAATTCCATCGGCAAAGGTAAGATCAGTCACCGTTTTGGCATACATAGGGACGTTTCGTTCTACCGCATGCTTGATGAATTTTTCCAGGATATATTGCCTGGAGCGCTCCAACCTTGCTTTAGCGGATTCGTTGGCTGTAACCTGAGGTTCGATCACTTGCAGCAAACACATGCTGACATCATTTTGCGCGTTTGCGATCCTTGCACCTATACGGATTAAGTTTTCCAACCCACTCTCGCGTTGGATCGGCACTACCAGGCGATAGCGACCGGGATCCTGGCTACGTTTATGTTCAGCTTGCCAGGAGGCGACACCTAACCTGATGTAATAGTAAAACGTGAAGAGAGCGACTATACCAGCCAGGAAGATTAGCGCACGCACTTCTGAGAAACGCAGAACGATCAGACAAACCAGCGAGGCGATAATCGGTGTGAGAGGAAAAAATGGCACCTTGAAAGGACGGTGAATGAAAGGATATTTCTTTCTCAGAGTAATCATCGAAAGGTTGGACATTAGTAATACAAAAAGATATCCGCCAGAAGTGATGTAGCTCAGAAAATCTACCGCGCCAATCCCAGTGATAAGGATGGAGGCAGCACCGATGAATAAGATGGCGTAGTAAGGCACCCGAGCTTTGTTTAGGCGAGAAAGAAAATCAGGCCAGGCACCATCACGGCTAAGGGTGAAGCTTTCTCTGGTTGCTGAAAGCATAGACGAATTAACAGAGGTCAAGGCGCCGATCATTCCGGCAATACCGATAACCGTTGCCCCCGGTGTGCCTAAAAACATCCGGATTGTATCTGAAATCGCCGTTTCTGAACCCGCAATTTCACTGGATGTGCCCATGGCGATTGTGATGACGAGAGTATAGAACAACACAATCAGGAATAGGCTGATCATGATTGCCAGCGGGATATTTTTAGTTGGGTTCTTGACCTCTTCAGCATCGTCCGCGATGACCTCAAAACCGACATACATCGCATAGATTAGAGCGATGGTTCTCAGAATAATACCTATGTTGACTCCGATATCATCGGATTGGAACCAACGTCCACTCGGCAGCAATGTGGCAGTGCTGAAACCATTAGGCATGGTAAAACCGCCGATGATGTAGATCGCAAAGGCTACCAGGAGGATTATACCCATAATCACCTGCAGCTTGCCTACCTTGGTGACGCCCAGAATGTTCAGAATGACGAACAACAATATTGCTGAGATTGCAACCGCCCCAATTCCGAAAGTGCTGGTGGCTAAGGCGGGGAAGAAGACGGATGCGGAGTAAGCAAAACCCACTGCAGAGAGGGCAGTATAAAAGGTGCTGGAGATGGAATCCATCGAGCCGACCAGGAAGGCGAGTAAACCTTTACCCCAGGCCTCGCGCACATAAGTCATTGCGCCGCCGGTTTCCGGATAGGTTGTAGCAAGCTCACTGTAATTTAGGGCGATGCTAAAACTGAGAATGCCGGCGATAAGGACCGCCCAAATAGCAGCAGGCCCAGCTATAGCGGCAGCATGACCAGAGAGAATAAAAATGCCGGAACCAAGCGTGCCAGCGGTGCCAAGCATGATAACTTGCGGTAAGCTTAATTGGCGTTTAAGTGTTCGTTTACCCGTCATTCTTTCCTCGATTTCTATAAAGCACAAGGTTCGACATTTGAGATAGTTTTCTCGCGTCGAACCTGGACAAGGTTTATTTGATTCAGAAAATATTATAAATCTTATGAGCCATTTGGTGTGAAACCTATTATACATTTGCTTGTGAAGTTTGCCTTGCAAGTTTGCAGTTTAGCGTGAGCCGGTATTCAAAAAGCGGGCTTATAATAATCTCCGTTAATTGGTTTTGTGTGAATCGATCGGAGGGTCGGTGGCAAAAAGAAAATTGAAGCGACAGCTTACTTTGCTCCAGGTGATCATGCTTGGGACTGCAGGCACGATCGCGGCTGAGATATTTGTTCTGACTGGACATGTGGCCAAAATCGCGGGCCCAGAGACAGTTCTGGCACTAATTTTGGCTGGGTTAATGACATTGAGTATCGGTCTAAATTATTGCGAGATGGCAACAACCTTCCCGGTCACTGGCGGGGCGATGACTTATGTCGGCGAGGCTTTCGGTAAGGGCTGGCTGATGTTTATGGTCGGGTCGCTTGACTGTCTTTCCAGCACGTTTTATGCAGCTCTTTCCGCTGTTGGCTTTGCCATATCTCTGGAAATCTTTGTGCCCGGTTTACCCATTATTCCAGTTGCCATCCTGGTGATTGTTTTTGTCGGTGTTATGCATGTGCGGGGAGTCTCGAGCGTCGGAAACTTCCAGATCTTATTGGGAGGTTTTTTATTGGCAGTTTTTGCAGCCTTTGTTTTCAAAGGTTTTACCAATTTAAATGGTTTCCATATGGATACTTTTCTCTCAGGCCGATCGGTGTTTGAAAATCAGACCACCATCGGGCATATCGGTCGGATGCTATCGGCAATCGCGCTCACCTACAACGCTTATGTTGGATTTGAGGTGATCGCAGACGATGCCGAAGAGATCAAAAATCCAAATCGAAACATTCCTATCGGCATCCTGGTCAGCCTGCTATTGACAACCCTGATTTACACAAGTGTCAGCATGGTCGCCATCGGCTCGGTTCCGTTTGGCCAGCTGGCTGGATCAAACACAGCCCTGACCGACGCGGCAGCAAAATTCTGGCCAAACATCGGTGTGAAAATTATGGGCGCGGCTGGCATTGTTGCTACTCTCACTTCAGTTAATTCGGCTATGCTTTCGGCCACCCGGGAAGCTTTTTCACTCAGTCGGGACCGAGTCTGGCCGCGCATGTTTTCACGCTTGAGCCACTGGCGCACACCCTGGATGGCGGTCCTGATGGTGGTGCTGGTAAGTGCATTGGTGGCGGCGGTGGGCCTGGTTGACTTTTTAAGCTTTATCTCCAGTGCGGGGTATATGTTCGTCTTGTTTTGGGCGACATTGGCAATGCCAAGACTGCGCAAAAAATTCCCTGACATTGAGCGTCCTTTTAAAGTGCCGCTTTATCCGTTGACCGTTGTGGCGGCAGCCGTGGCT
>JBBAES010000107.1:0-5441 GCA_041655815.1 Anaerolineaceae bacterium | reverse complement strand
GTGATGAACTGCTGCGCACCCGAGACACCGGCGTCGCCGGTGGGATCGGGAGCATTGACTTCCACCAGCTCGATACCGAGTTCCGCGCAGGTTTCTTTCATGATCTCAAGCCGCCGGGCAATGGTCGCGTAGGACAAATGCCTGGGGAATGAGTAGTGGATAAAGGTTGTCGCACCCATCTGGGCGGCCAGCTCAGGAATGGTCCGACCCATCGAGATCTCATCAACCTGCATGACAATGTCAGCTTTTTCTGCAATAATTGGCGGATCTTCAGCGGGCACACCAGCTATGAACAGCATGTCGGGTCGGGTCTCGCGAACCTTTTCGATTGCTGCTGCGGCGCCGGGAATGGCCTGCACAAATACGATCGCCTTAACTTCAGGATCAGACGCCATTTGTACTACTTGTGAAATGGTCGTTTCTGTCTCGGATGAGAAGTTGTCAGGATAGGTCGCATGGACAATCGTATCGCCGTATTTTGCGATTTGATTGATCGCTTCCTGGTATTCTTCTTCACCCTGTGAGACGGTCCCGGTCATGATCCCAATTTTGTAGGGTTTCACTTCGGGCTGGACTTCTACGGGCATTTCCTCAGCTGGTTGATCAGTTGTTTCGGGCGCAGCTGTGCGGCAAGCTACCGAAGAGAAAATCAACATAAAACTGATAATCAACAATGCCAGTTGAACAGAAAAATTCCTTCTTTTCATTTGATACTCCTTTTTGATTTTTTAAGGATATGGCGAAAATCTTGTTTTGGAATTTATTTTGACTGGTTCTCCACTTAACCGGTCTGATACCTTCCAAGTCAATGGATAAGCGGGCAAGCCTGAGTGCCCACTATAAAAATGGTATCATCGGGTTTAAAGACTGTCAAGACAAGAATGCGAAATACTCACGTGGAACTGTATTCCAGTGATATTTAACATAGAACTATCTGATAAAATTACCATTACTTTTTCCTCTCACATAGTTTCAGCGGCGACGAATTTTGTTTTACCAAGGAAGGTTTCATAAAAATCACTATCTTTCTTCAAGCATTCATAATTAATTTTACATACTTACCACTTTTTCCGCAAAATAATCAGGAGGATTAAAAATGTATATAATCAATAACCTTACGAATGAGACGAGTCATATAATCACAGAAAGAAAGGGCATCCTCTCAATTGTGGAACATGCAATGGACTATTCTGTCGCACCGGATAATGCGATGAACGAATACTTCATGAGCCAGATGAACGTAAAAAGAAGACAGGTTATCGCACAACTTGATGGAAAAGTTGGGCTTGTGCTTCAGTCTGGTTCCATGCAATGGCTAGCGGGTAATGTTCAGGCGACTACAGGCGTAAAAGGTGTTGGCGATTTCATTGGCAAAGTCGTTCGTAGTCAAGTGACCAAAGAATCTGCAATCAAACCGGAATATGTTGGTAACGGAATTTTGGTTACAGAACCCACTTTTAAATATCTATTGTTAGAGAGTGTTGGTGATTGGGCTGGTGGGCTCGTTATGGAGGATGGAATGTTCCTTGCGTGCGAAAGCACCGTAAAGCAGGAAATTCAAGTCAGATCTTCCTTTTCATCTGCACTTGTAGGTAACGAAGGTCTTTTTAATCTAAAGCTTGCGGGGACAGGAGCTTGTGTGATGGAAAGCAATGTTCCTCGGTCTGAGTTAGTCGAAGTTTTAATCGATAACGATGTACTTAAAATCGATGGAAGTTTTGCGATTTGCTGGTCTGGAAGCCTGGGTTTCACTGTAGAGCGTTCTGGAAAGACGCTCCTTGGTTCTGCAGCATCGGGAGAAGGACTTGTAAACGTCTATCGAGGTACTGGTAGGGTTCTATTAGCACCGCTAACTTCATCATCATCGATGTATGCCGCAACACATTAAGGATAATAATGAAACCAATCCTGAAAAGACCCTGGGAATAAAAATACTGTCTTGCCTTTGACTCCAATTGTATACTCGTTTGGTTTGAAAACAATTTCTTTGCTGGGAATAGAAAAACCCTGGCTCTGCTGAGCCAGGGTTTTTGATGGGTGGTATAGGACTCGAACCTACGACCTTTGCGATGTCAACGCAACGCTCTAACCAACTGAGCTAACCGCCCAAGGAACTTGGATTATAACTGACGCATCAGAAAACCGCAAGCAATTTAAAGAATTTTCTGACGATTTTTGGACTTTAATACGTGACCCTATCGAGACCAGGAGAGTAGTAGTTCGCACACTCTTTTCACATCGTCTAAAGGAAGCTGGGGATACACAGGCAAGCTTAAAATCCGGGTGACTAATTCTTCAGTGACAGGAAGATGCTCCGACCCTTTTAGTCGATTGAGATAAGCAGGCTGTTGATGGATGGCCAGAGGATAATGCACATTGCAACCAACACCATTTTCCCGTAAAAAAGTTAACAAATCTTCCCGATTGTCCGTCTGAATTACATACAGATGCCAGGCATGGACTGCGTTTTCTGCTATCGTTGGCAGTAAGTAGCTTGATCCTCGTAAGTTCTGATTGTAAAAATCTGCTATTATCCTTCTTCTTCTATTGTCATTTAGCAGGTAGGGTAGTTTGATGTTCAGGATTGCCGCCTGAATTTCATCCATGCGGGTATTGAGCCCTTGAATCTCGCTGACATAACGTTTACGCCATCCATATTGACGTAAGAGTAGCAGCTTTTCTGCCAATGCCGATTGATTTGTGAGGACGGCACCTCCATCTCCCATAGCTCCTAGATTTTTTGTGGGATAAAAACTGAAACAGGATAAATCCCCGAAGGTTCCAACCATCGGACCATTTATGCTGGTTCCGTGTGCCTGTGCGCAGTCTTCGATCACAAACAGTCCGTGTTTTTTTGCAAACATCATTATTGAGGGCATGTCAGCCGGATGACCGTAAAGATGTACTGGTAAAATGGCTTTAGTTTTTTCACTTACTGCCGTCTCGAGCAAATCAGGATTCAAGCAATAACTTTTTGGATCCACATCAACCAGAACGGGTGTAGCACCACAAAGTTCAATAGCTGCCACTGTTGCCACTGCAGTGTGCGAAACGGTGATAACTTCATCCCCCTCTCCGATGCCCAGTGCTTTGAGAGCGATTACGATGGCATCAGTGCCATTGTTTACTGTGACACAATGGTTAAGCCCTATGAAACTGGCAAAGGCATTTTCAAAAGCCTTCACCTCCTGACCAAGTATATAATTCCCGCTATTCAGGAAACGATTGATGGCGCTTTGGATTTGTTTGCTATGCTCTTCAAAAGCTGCTTTTGGATTTGCAAGTGGAATTTCGTGGTCAGACATAATATACCTACCAGTACTTGGCTTGGTTTTCCCGATAAAAATCAAGAGTTTTTCGCAATCCCTCTTCAAAAGATACCTTGGGAAACCAACCTAATTCATGGAAAATCTTGCTGAAATCGCCTTGATAATCTCCAATATCTATCCTTAACCTGTCGGTTGGAAATGGCACATACTTGAGGGTTCCCTCTGGTACAAGCTTTAGAAAAATTCGGGCAGTTTCTGTGAGGGAAAACACTTCATTGGAACCAAGATTAAGGACTTCGCCGCAGCACATATCTGTATTGGCTGCCAGAAGCATAGCGGTGACAACGTCATCAATGTAGTTGTAATCACGCAGTTGAGACCCATCGCCAAAAATCTGGATAGGTTGACCTTCCAGCAAACGACGAATCCAAATTCCCAGAAAGGTTTGCCTTGCATCGACGACACGCATACGTGGACCATAGGTGTTGGTCAGTCTCAATATGACTGAACGAATGCCATAGATATTATTATAAAGACGGTGGTAGTGTTCGCCAGCAAGTTTGTGGACCCCGTTCAGATCGACCGGGAAAAGAGGATGATTCTCTTTGACCGGGATTTGCAAGGGTCGGCCATATACCTGTCGTGTGCTGGCAAAAACAACTCTGATATCAGGATTGTGATGCCGGCAAGCCTCCAGGATTTGCAATTGTGCCTGGGCATTAATGGCCAGATCTGTTTCCGGGTTTTCCATCGAGTCAACGTGACTGGTTTGGCCTGCTAAATTAAACAGGTAATGTTGACCTGAGATCAGGTACTTCATAGCATAAGGATCGCGAACATCAGAAATATTGATGCGCACTTTATCTTTGACAGGTTCAACATTCCAAAGATTGCCGCCATAAGTAGGAATAAGGCTATCGACGATGGTGACATCCGCTCCCAATTCGACTAATTTGATGGCAAGATTAGAACCGATAAATCCCAGCCCACCGGTGATCAACACCTTTTTTCCTGCAAAATGTTCAAAGCCCATTTTTTACCGTATCCTTCTCTCAAAAATCTCAGTGGAATCAATTGGTTCCGAAGAACGGGGTTCCTGATTTTTTGCAAGATGTTCTTTTTTCACGACCAATTTCCACCAAAGCGTAGAAAGGTGATTAAATGTCCGCCATAAGTGTTTCCAGTTGAAAAATTGTGAACGTCCATAAGCCCGATAGTAATGGTTCACTGGCACCTCGGCGAAACGGAACCCGGCATCCTGGAATTTTTTTACCATTTCGAGACAGATCGTTCCAGTATGGCTTTCCAGCGGGACCTGGTCAAAAATCTCGCGACGAATTAGTCGAAAATCGCAATCTACATCGCGCAATTTAAAGCCAAAGGCAATTTTTACGATGTGATGATACAAGCGACCAATGATCACTCTGATCCATGGATCGTGTCTCGAGATCTTGTAGCCATTGACCACATCAATATCGTCAGTAAGTGCACTGGTAAGATTGATCAGCTCCATCGGATTATATTGTCCATCGCCATCAGTATAAAAGATCCAATCTTTGCTGGCTTTGGAGAAACCGGTTCGAAGCGCGCAACCGTAACCACGATTTTGTGGATGATGAATAACTGTTAACTCCGGGCAACGCGAAGCGAGTTCGTCGAGAACTTCTCTGGTGTTGTCGCTGCTGCCATCGTTGGTCACGATCACTTCGTAATCGTCGGTTACTTGCCTTAACGCTAAGATAGCAGTGAGTACCATGGTCGGGATAGTCCCGGCATCATTATAAGCAGGGAATACTGCGCTAATGCTTGAAATTTTATGCTTTTTTTCCACTGCTTCAAGCATTATCCATCTCCTTGTTCAGGTTTTCCTGGCCGGTTTCCATCGCCCGGAAAGTCCATTTGGCATTCAGTAAATAAGACAAAAGAGCAACGGGCAGCGTAACCAAAGCACCAGCAATTAGTTTGCTCATTTGCATTCCATCCACCAACCAACGTAACAGCAATATGTTCACAAAATATGTGAAAGCATAAACCAACCCAAAACGGAAAAAGCGATGATTGTCCATACTGCGAAAGACGATCCGACCGGTTGTAAAGAAGTTAAAGATCACGCCCAAAACGGTTGAGATCAGGGTGGCAAGTGAATAATGTACGTTTATCAGAATTAATAAT
>JBBAES010000106.1:0-5507 GCA_041655815.1 Anaerolineaceae bacterium | reverse complement strand
ATCAGCCATTTCATAGCCTCTTCACAGCGATCGCCGCCGATGAAAGAGACGGCCACAGGTTTGCCGCTGGCGCCTGATTCCTGGATGGCGTTGTAAATTGCTTCGGCGATTTCTTGCGGGTCGGTAACGGAAGTCTCGCAATAGAGCACGACCATACCATCAACCCAAGGGTGCGCGTAGGAGTATTTGACACCTTCGTAGTAGCCCTTGAGTCCGGCTCCACCGGTGATATCTACAGGGTTTTTGGCGGAACCGAAGGAAGGCATGTGCTTGCGCAATTCTTCCTGGACGTCTTCTGGAGCAAACTTGAGGGGCAGACCATATTTTTCTGCAGCGTCTGTGGCAAGAACGCCAACACCACCGCCGTTGGTGACAATCAAGAGATTGTCACCCTTCATGGTGGGTTGCAGCGAAAGTGCCAGGGTAGTATCGAACATATCGTTTAAATCTTCCGCCTGAGAAACACCAGCTTGCAGGAAAGCCGCTTCGTAGACTTTAGCGCTGCCGGCAAGGGAACCGGTATGCGAGGCTGCCGCAGCGGCGCCATGGGCTGAAGTGCCAGCTTTCAGGGCGATGATCGGTTTGGTGGATTTGCGGGCTTCTTGCATGAAGCGCTTCCCGTCTTTAATGCCTTCGATGTAGAGAGTGATGCAGGTGGTGTTTTCGTCCTCGTTGAGGTAGGCGATCAAGTCGGCAAATTCGATATCAGCCTGGTTGCCAATAGAGATCATTTTGTCAAAGCCAACCCTGCGGGTGTAGGTGGCCGCAATCATTGCGATCAGAAGAGCGCCGCTTTGAGAAACCAAAGCAGCTTTACCGTCCAGCGGCAAGGAATTAGCGAACGAAGCGTTCATCTTGTCGCTGTTGGAGAGCACACCGATGATGTTCGGGCCGATAATGCGCATGCCGTATTCACGGGCAATATCGACGACTTGTTGCTCGAGGGCAACATCTCCAACCTCACTGAAACCAGAAGTAATTATGCTCAGCCCCTTTACGCCTTTTTCGCCTGCATCACGTGTGACCGCAGGGACAACACGCGCCGGGACGGTGATGACTGCCATATCTACCACATAAGGAACATCCTTGATGTTTGCGTAGCATTTGTATCCGAGGATTTCTTCCGCATCAGGGTTGATTGGATAGACCGGGTTTTCGTAACCGCAGGTTTTCAGGTTTTCAACTACCTTGTAACCGATTTTTTCGGGATTGGTAGACGCGCCGATGACCGCGATGCTCTTAGGTTTCAGTACTGCATTGATAATTGGATCCACATTTTCCTCCGATAATGGTTGTAATTTGTACCAACTGCTTAGTATACCCCAATTCCATGCCCCAACCCGCATTATTAAGCTAACTGTAGTGGCAACATGATAATGTCCTAATACAGCAATATAGAAATGTCCTAAACGGCATGAAAATCATTGTATGAAATGGACAATCAGAATGACCGAAACAGAACTAAAACGCAAGACCATCCTGGACAAAGCTATTGATCGACGGCTCACGCAAAAAGCAGCATCAGAAGCCCTGGGTATCAGCGAAAGACAAGTAAGGAGGCTACTGAAAAGATACCGAGAAGACGGTAATGAAGGCTTAGTGTCGCAGCAGCGTGGCAAGCCGAGCAATCGACGGCTGAAAGAAGATATTGTGGAACAGATCAAGCAGTTTATCAATCAACCGATCATGCTTGGCTTCAAGCCGACATTGATGCAGGAGAAGCTGGAGGAAGTCACCGGCATCCGGGTGAGTAAAGAAACGTTGCGAAAGCTGATGATCACGGAAGAAGTGCATGTTGCCAAGGTCAAGAAGCCAAAAAGCGTTCATCCGCCACGGGAGCGAAGAGAGCGACGGGGAGAATTGGTGCAAATAGATGGGTCTTATCACGCCTGGCTGGAAGAGCGTGGACCAAAGGGCTGTTTGCTCTTATTTGTAGACGATGCCGGTAGTGAGATCCTGGCAGCCGAGTTTGTTAAAACAGAAAGCTACTTTAGTTACGCTAACTTATGTAAGAGGTACTTTCAAGAGGTGGGTACGCCAGTTGCTTTCTATAGCGACCGTTTCAGTGTCTTCAGGCACAATCAATCGGGAGCGGTGCGCAAGGAAGGGGTCACTCAATTTCAGAGAGCATTGGAAGCTTTTGGTATCGACCTTATTTGTGCCAATTCACCGCAGGCCAAAGGCAGAGTTGAGCGGGCTAACAAGACCTGCCAGGACCGTCTGGTGAAAGAGCTGCGCTTGAGAAATATTAGTACCTATACAGATGCCAATGCTTATTTGCCTGAATTCATGCGTGCTTACAATCAGAAATTCGCAATTCAGCCGCTTTCGTTGCAGAATGATCACCTGCCCCTCAACCCGCAGATCGATCTGGATTTCATCTTTTCGATCCATGACAGTCGCACCCTCAGCAAAGACCTGCTGCTCCAATATAAAGGAACAACTTATCAGGTTATGACCAAACGCAATCCTACTCACATCGCCAATCGTGAAGTATTGGTGACTGTGAATGCTGAAGGGATTGTATCAGCCTGGTTGAATGGGCTCAAGTTGGAGCTCCAGCAGGTGGGTAAGTATTCAGAGCCTGCACCTGTCGTTGATATGAAACATGCTGGGCGTACACCGCTGCCGCCCCCCGTCGATCACCCCTGGAGAACCTATGGGAAAAAGCTAAATGGCAAGCCTATCGTTGTGATTAATTAGGACATTTCTATTTAGCCAGCATTAGGACATTTCTAATTAGCCTTGACAAAAGACAAGCAGCCACACACTTTAGTTTATCACGCATAAAGATTGTCGCATGAGCATGTGTTGGTTGATATATAGCATATGCAAAAGGTATTAAGGCAGGTTTTGGTTTAGAAAGGCCTGTTTTCCGGGTAAGGGTCTACCGGTAATCATGGACGGCACATGTCAGGGTTAATCTGATGATTGCCCGGGTGAAGAATGGGTATAATAGGCACATGCAAAAGCGCAGTAAATACCTGGTTCCTCTGATGATCGTGCTGATTGCCGCTGCCCTGTTGGGGGCCTGTGATCCTGTCGAAGAACCACCAGCAGAACTAACACCTGCGACAGATTTACCAACGGTGATGGTTTCCACGAGCGTGCCTGAGCCTTTGCCAACCGCGACTGAGGTGCCTTCTCCATTATCGGTAAACGGCGAGAGTATCCCTGTAAGCTACTATCAAAATGAAGTTTTACGCTATCGCGACGGTCTGGCAGGGCAGGCGTCTGAGCCCACAGAAGAAGAAATCAAACAAAAAGTGCTCGATTACCTGGTTGAACAACAACTGTTGGCACAGGCAGCCAGACAAAATGGCTACCAAATCAGTGACCAACAACTGCAAGAAAGAATCGATCAGTTAGTGAGTGAACTGGGTTCAGGCGGGGCGTTGACTGACTGGATGCTGACGAATCATTATGACGATTCGGAATTCCGCCTGGCTCTGCGACTTTCGATGGAAGCCGCCTGGCAGCGCGACCAGATTGGGCAGAGCGTGCCTGATGCGGTCGAACAAGTCCGTGCGCAGCAGATTTTCGCCAGTACCCAGGCAGGGGCAGATCGTGCGCTCAACAGCCTCAACGCTGGCGCGGATTTTAACACCCTGGCATGGGAGTACAGCCCGGAATCTGGCGGTGAACTGGGCTGGTTTCCGAGAGGCTACTTACTTTACCCGGAAGTGGAAGAGGCTGCTTTCTCACTTGAACAGGGCAGTTATTCTGGTGTTATTCGATCAGCAATCGGTTATCATATCTTGCTCGTGCTGGGGCACGAAGCAGAACACCCCCTGACCACCGATGCGAGGGTCTCCCTTCAATCCAGGGCTTTGGAAGACTGGCTGGCTCAAGCCAGTTCATCAGCACAGATTGTGACCAATCTGCCATGAGTCAGAACCGCCGTTTGCCAAACAACGCGCCCGCTTCGAATCGCCCGATGGCGGTCCGCCGCACAGAGCCAGAACCAAAGAAGTCTGGCTGCGCGGGGGCTGGCGCGATTCTTTTTCTTTTTGCCGTGATTGGGGTAGTAGTCTTGATGTTGACAGGGGTAATCTCCTCACCTTTCGAAACCCAAATCACACCTCCGCCTGTAATTGCTGAAGGTAACTCGACCCCAAATTACTTCATCACTCCTGGGGGACTCCAAACTGAAGCTGCTACTGTCACAGCAGCTGTTGTTTTGATCCCGACGGATACGCCAGTACCCACCCAAACAATTCCACCAACCCAAACTTCTACCCCCTGGTCAGCAGCTTTTGTGATCCGGGGTACGCCGGCTGCCTTTCCACACACGCTTCTTTACGACAGATACAAATGCGAAGATTACCTGTTCATTGGTGGCGAGGTATGGGATCTACGTGAATCCCCGCTGAAAGGTATGATCGTCAGACTGACGGGAACCTATGGTGGCAGCACTGTCGACTTCACCAGCGAATCCGGTGAGTTCGATTTGTATGGCAAAAGCGGTTATGGATTCGCGCTCGACAACCTGCAAATCCGTTCAAACAGCTTGTTTATCCAGCTTTTTGACCCTGACGGTAACCCACTTTCAGCCAAAGTGCAGTTGAGCATCAGTGGTGAGTGCGACGGCAATTTGTTGCTCGTGAACTACAAACAAGTGCAGGAAACCACCAATTAAATTCCGCCTTGACAGTTGTCATAAGGAAAAAAATTCAGTCCAAGCATCTAATATTCTCTAAATGAACTATCCCTTGGATCCAGGCAACAAGAGTGTTGTGCCTTAACCCTGCCCAGAATGAGGGTTGCCGGACGTAATCTTATTGTTGCGGTTTTCGCGGAGCGATCGCGACGTCTTCGTTAGCAGTCAATTTACCCCAAAGTGGGGCCTGGTCGATTGACAGGATGCGGCTGTTGGCGAAATAGCCGAAGTCAAACGCAGTCATCTCACCCGCTTTTTTACCTGGGATGGGCATCAGGCGGGCAGTCAGGGGTTTGTTGAGGCGCAAAGACAGGGCAGCAAGGTCCAGCAGGATGGGTGTCAGCTGTTCCGCAGTGGTGTCCCCTGGAAGGGGAATCACGTCCAGCCCGGCGCCGCAGACCGCAGAGAACAAGAGCAGATCCCTCAGGTTCAGATGACCGTCAGACGCACTTCTTGCCAGACCGCTATCCTCCAAAACAGGAAGCATCAGTCCGTTGAAACCTGTTCGTTTGAAGTCAGCCTGATCGAGGGTATTGGTCAAAAAGGCGGAAGCGAACAAACTGCCGGGTTGACCAAAGGACTCCAGACCAAGGCTTTCTAAAGCTCGACCGATGGAAACCGCCTCAGTAGGGAAGGGGGCCAGCGTGAAGTCGAGGCCTTTGAACTCGTAGCCATACATTTGGCTGAGGCGATTCGCGATCTCTTCGAGTTGTCTGGCATGTTTTTCTACCTCAGCGATCAGGTTTGCGGAGGCCTCCTGGAGTGTGCCGGCATGGGTGAAGGCCTGCACGGCCAGGTCGGCTGCTTCCAATGCCAGGGCGAAAACCGGACGACCCAACTGCGCATA
>JBBAES010000105.1:0-5551 GCA_041655815.1 Anaerolineaceae bacterium | reverse complement strand
CTTCCAATTCTCCTGATTTAGATGCTAAAATCAGATTCGTTCCTCCTATCCTTTTGGACAATATCGCTGTCCAACTCGGTGACTGGAGTGGATACCATCTGCTGGCTCAGTACCTTGTAGGCTGGGTTCCCGGAGCCTGTTGGCTGGGTTTTGTTCTTTAACCCTGCATTATCGGAAGGGTTTGTTCAGGAAATCTAGATCAGACGATGGCACGATCGCTGCAGCAATGGCGGATTAAAGGAACAAGACGCTTACTCCGAGAGAAAGTAAGATCCAGAAGTATACAGTTATGAGCATAAACCAAGGATGGATGAGGCCGACTCCCGATCCAACCCGGCTTACAAAAAAGTAAATCGACTAAACGGTTTAAGTCAGCTCCCTAAGCGAATAGCTTAATTACCTCTTCCATATTTGGAGACTCGTGTAGCACGCTGCTGAAGTCGGTTTTTGCCTCAATTGCCTTCTTGACTTTTGAGTCGAGTCCGGTTTCACCCAGAAGGTTCGCTCCAACCAAAATGCCATTTCTAAAGAGGAGGCTGACATAGCTATCACCTTGCCTTGCTGCTACCAGCCTGTCGCCACTTTCTGTTGGAGCAAAATCACCGATGCTGAACAAGCCGATCCCCAATACTTTCAGTTTGGCTGAGGGAGGCAACTCATCAAAATCGGCAGGCTGACCGGCAGCATGTCTACCGGCAACTTCTCCCTGCTTTTTTGCCGGAACCCAGAGCCCGTAGCTGATACCATGAAATTCGGTTACGTCACCCGCGGCGTATATGTCAGGTTGGGAGGTCTGCATGTGTTCATTGACCAGGACGCCCCGGTTCACCTCGACTCCTGCTTTTTGTGCCAGGTCCAGGTTTGGCCGCACACCTGCGCTGATCAAAACCAGTTCAGCCGGAAGGCAGACAGCGGCTTCTGTCTCGCCGGATAAATCTGACAACTCAACCCCTTCAACCTGGCCTTCCCCAACCAACGCTCCGGTCTTTGCGGGAACAATAACCCTGATGCCCATGGCTTCGATCTTCTCACGGAGCATTTCAGCGGCTTCCCGCCCGAGTTGACGTGGCAGAAGCCAATTCATCGCTTCCAACACGGTCACATCCCGGCCGCGTTTGGCGATTGCGCCGGCAATCTCAAGCCCTAGCAAACCGCCGCCAATACACACAACTCTAGCATTATGTTCAAGGACTTCCAGAATGCGATCTGCATCTTCCAACGATCTCAGGGTTGTGACACCCTGCAATTCCTTACCGGGGAAAGGCGGAACAAAGGGGCTGGCTCCATTCGCAAGGATAAGCTTCTCATATTGAAAAACTCTTCCATCATTCAGGGTGACCATTTTTGAGGCTGAATCCACATCGACTACCTTCGCGTCGACCACAACTTCAATATGATTTTCCAGGTACCAGGAATCTTTGTGTAAATCCAGCTTATCGCGCTCGATTTCACCGGCAAGATATCTGGTAAGGCTCATGCGAAAATAGGGCAAGCTATGCTCTTCAGACATAACGGTGATGTCTGCGCCAGGATCGACCTTGTGAATTGCCTCAGCGGCACTGACCCCGGCAATACCACCACCGATGACAAGAAAATGAGTCTTTATTAATGAGACTGCCATTGTTAATCTTTCTACTAAAAGTTTATAGTAGTGGGGGGAGAGAAGCTAAAAGTGCTCGTCCGAAGTGGAGCTGGTATTGACCAACTGAGAAACCCCAGACTGCCCAGGCAATCAACCCACAAACAAGCAATAAGAACAATATTGCTAAAACAATCAAGGTGCTGAAACAGCCACATCCGCAACCGAGACATCCACGTTCTTCCATTTTTCATACCTCCGGTTATAAGTTATTCTAATCTGTCGGCAATTGTTATAGAAAGAAAAGTAGAAGGATTACCCTATGCTATAATTTTTTCTTGCATCTGGTAAGAATCAGGCTGCAATTAAAGGATAAAAATATGTTTAAAAAACTTACCAACTTGTTTAGAAGCGATCCTCATCGTAAACAAATTGAAGAACTGGTTGTCACTGTTGACAAAATCAATGCGTTAGAAGCACAATTTGAAAAACTGACTGATGCACAGTTGAAAGACAAAACCACTGAATATCGAGAGAGGCTCTCTAAAGGCGAGACACTGGATGATTTGCTGCCCGAGACTTTCGCTACTGTGCGTGAGGCAAGCAAACGCGTGCTGGGTCAGCGGCACTACGATGTTCAGTTGATTTGCGGCATCAATCTGCACCACGGAGAAATTTCGGAGTTGCGTACCGGTGAGGGCAAAACGCTCTCTGCCACCTTGCCTCTCTATCTCAACGCCCTTGAAGGGAAAGGCGCTCACCTGATTACAGTGAACGATTACCTCGCGCGGCGTGACGGACGCTGGATGGGAGCGATTTATCACTTCCTGGGGTTGAGCGTCGGTGTATTGCAGTCGATTACCGCCGTTGAGGGCAGCCCGCGCGCGTTTATCTACGATCCCAATGAACGCTCACTCAACGAGGATCAAAACTTCCTCCGCCAAACCTCACGCCAGCAAGCCTACCAGGCAGACATCACTTATGGAACCAACAGCGAATTCGGCTTCGATTACTTGCGCGATAATATCGCCATGAAGTGGGACCACCGCGTCCAGCGTGAGCACAATTACGCCATTATCGATGAGGTCGACAACATCCTCATCGACGAAGCTCGTACACCGTTAATCATTTCCGGTCCGGCCCACGAGGATTCCGAAACCTACATCCGCATGGCACAAATCGTCAAAGCGCTCAACCCTGAAGACTTTGAAATTGGCGACAAAGAAAGAATGATCTCGCTCACAGAAGTCGGGCTTGCCCATGTGGAGGACATGCTTGGCATGGAACTTTCTGACCCGGAGAGACCAGAAGACGTCACCCCTGAACAGGCGCGTCTGTTGGGTTTTCTGGAGCAGTCTTTGCGCGCGCAGCACCTTTTCCACCGCAACAAAGAATATATCGTGCAGGGTGGTGAAGTAATCATTGTTGACGAATTCACCGGTCGTATGATGCCCGGCAGAAGATGGTCGGATGGCCTTCACCAGGCGGTTGAAGCCAAAGAAGGCGTGAAAGTTCAGGCTGAAAATATCACCCATGCCACCATCACCATCCAGAATTACTTCCGCATGTACAACAAGTTGTCTGGGATGACCGGTACAGCACTGACTGAAAAAGAAGAATTTTATCGCATTTATGGGCTGGATGTTTTGGCGATCCCGTCAAACCTGGAATACAAAGCTGAACGTGGCACCGCAGGCTTGAAATCCGAAGAAACTAAAGACGAAAATGGGTACAAGTACACCTATTATTTCGAGGAAGACGACCCCGCCCAAACAGCTCTATTTTACAAACGCAAAGATTACCCGGACGTGATTTACCGGACAACAGAAGGTAAGATCCGCGCAATCGTGATGGAGATCATCCGTTATCACGTGATCGGCAGGCCACAATTGGTTGGCACAACCTCAGTCGAGAGTTCAGAACGGCTTTCAGACAGATTGGCTCCGGAGCTGGTTCGGCGCTTGTTACAGATCACGCTGATCAAAAACGCCTGGCTCAAAGCCAAAGGGGCGAAAGTGGAAGACTACCTCGACGCGCCCGAACTGGCTGCGCTCAATGAGCCGCTGGATCAGCTTCGTATGGCAGAACTGCGCCGGCTCGGGCGGGAATATGGCCTGGTCAGCATGGATCTCAACGACGAAAGCAACCGTGCGTCCTTGCTCGAAGCACTTTACCTCGAGGAAGACGACTGGCAGAGACTGCAGCCCCTTTTTGACGGCGGAGTGCCCCACCAGGTCTTGAATGCCCGCAAACACACCGAGGAATCTCTGATCATTGCTGGAGCGGGTGCATTCGGAGCAATTACGATCGCGACCAACATGGCCGGTCGTGGTGTAGACATCAAGCTGGGCGGCGAGTTAAACGAACAGCTTCTCTCCAAAGTCAACCAGGTGCTGGCAAAGTATTCTCAGCTCGACCCATACAATATGACCATGCCTGAGCGTCTCGAGGCGGTAAAGAACCTTCAGATTGGTCTAATTGAAGACCAAGAAGAAGAGCAAGCAAAAGAGCAAGAAGCTCTTGATACTTTCATAACCTACATGGAAGATATGGCCCGGGTCAGACAACTGGGTGGCCTACATGTGATCGGTTCAGAAAGGCACGAAGCCCGCCGGATCGACAATCAGCTGCGCGGTCGTGCCGGACGCCAGGGCGACCCCGGTTCGTCACGCTTTTATCTCAGCCTGGAAGACGATTTGATGCGCATGTTTGGCGGAGAACAGCTAGAGAGCATGCTCTCCCGCTTCAAAATCGATGAAAACATGCCCATCGAGATGAATATGATCAACAAGATGGTCGAGCAAGCTCAAACGCGGGTGGAAGGCTCTAACTTTGACGTGCGCAAGCACCTCCTTGAATATGACGATGTGCTTAACACCCAGCGTAATCGTATCTATCAGGAACGCGACAAAATCTTCACCAAGCAAGATTTGCATGAAGACGTCTACGAAATGCTCCAGACAGAGATGCGCAGCCGGGTTGAATCCAGTTTGGCCGATCCGGAAGGCCCCTGGAAGCTGCTTGCCTATTTGGATGAGATCCAGCCCAGCATCAATACGGAGTTTGGCAACTACCCTTCCTTCACCTTCCAGTCAGTGATGGATAAACTTACCGATATCACTGATGCCGGGAATCTGAAAGACAACATCCTTACCTTGGCGAAAATGGCAGTAGAAGTTGAGAATCAGCACGTCCAGGCTGGAGCCGATTCGCTGCTGAGCCGTTATGAGCAAGACCTCAAAACCAGAATGGCTGAAACTGAAGACACGCTCGAAGCCTACCTTGACAGCCTCGACTCGCAGGATAGGCACGATTACACGGAGGAACTTAGCGCAATTTTTGGCAGCCCGGTGAAATTGGGTGCTAAAGAAATCCAGATGCTGCAGGAAGATCCGCGCGCCATGAAGAAGCCCTTGACAGAGGCCTTGCGCAGCGCTCTGACTCTCAACGTTGCCCGTCGCCTGCTGTTGACCCTGGAGCGCCGTTTTGGTGAGAGCTGGCAGCTCAAACCAACCGAGCTGGCACAGTTGCCTTACAACGAATTACGAGCGCAGCTCAATGAACAGGTCCAGTCGAGTTTAGACCGACGCACCGACCGATTATTTGGTGATAACCGCGAAGTTGCGCGCGACCTGGACAACAACCAGGAGTTACTTGAAGAAGCTCTTGAGGACGATGACGCCCTGTTAAATGTGCTTCAGCTCACCACCCAGGGAAGGCACGTGGGCTTCGATGAGCGCTCGCATAAACGTGAACTGCGTACTCACAGCCGCTTGAATTACATCTTTGCAGTCGCTGATGAACTGAGCAGGAAACCCGCTGAAACTCTCAGCCAGGAAATTTTGGAACATCTCTACGCCGCGGAAGAGAAGTTGGCAGAAATCTTCGGTCTGAACGAATGGAATCAGCTCAACCTTAACGAGCTTACCCTGAATGCCCTGCCGGAGACCCACCGCAAAGCCATCAGTGCTG
>JBBAES010000104.1:0-5587 GCA_041655815.1 Anaerolineaceae bacterium | reverse complement strand
CCACCGATCCTGCCTGATAGTGTTTCTCGGGGTAGCAGGCTCCAATCAGATTGAAGTCGGGTTGGTTCGCTTTGATGAAAGCGGCCAGGTCAGAGGCGTATTTAAAATCCGTTTTTGGAGGGCAGTCTGGAGCAATATCTCCGCGCAGCACCATAATGTTTTCAACATTGTTATCTTTGAGCTGCTGCAGCGTTTCCAATACCTGTTGCCAGTCGGCGTTCACACAGGTCAGATGCGCTACTGGCTCGGTATGGTAGGTTTGCAACAAAAGAGAGGCGATTTCGATGGTTTTGTCCTGTTGCGCCCTCGAGCCGCCAGCTCCGTAGGTGACGCTGATGAAGTCGGCAGGAATCCCTCGCATTTTCAACAGAGTGTTATAGATGACATTATAGGGAGAGTCCTTTTTAGGCGGGAAGATCTCCAATGAAAATAAGGTCTTCTTATGGTCAAACAATTCGGCAATGTTCATGGCTGCTCCTATTAGAGTTTATTTTACCCGAGGATAAAAAGATCGAAATAATCGCACCATTATTAACTTTTCATAAAATTTCCTACGGTTACGAGACTATGAGTCTTAATTTTGGTATACTCGAATCGATGAGGTTGCGAAAAATTATCGCAATCTGCCGTGTCTTAAACACAAAGTCCCCGACTGATTTTATTGCTGCCAGGATCAAATAATCGGGATAACTCTGGCAGCGTAAAATAATCAACCTACAGGAGGTACGCCATGGCTGGCATAAACAAATTTACCCAAAAAGCTAAACGGGTCCTCAGCCTGGCTCAACAGGAAGCTGAAGAGGAAAACGCCCGAACGATTGGCAGCGAACACTTGCTGCTCGGTCTAAGCCTGGAATCTGGAACGGCTGCCCGCCGTGTTCTGGATGATCTGGGTGTGGACACTGAGAAAGTTCGAGATGTATTGAAGCAATTGAGGGGTCAGCAAGAAACCGATGAAGATTTATCCTCAGATTTAGGGGATGATGTCAAAGAGCTGCTGGAACAATCACTGGCAGAAGCTTTGTCAAATAACGCCACCTCAATTGGCACAGAGCATCTTATTTTGGCTATGTCGCGCAATGCGGCAAGTATGGCGATGCGCGTTCTTGGCGCGCTTGGTATCACCCCGGAGCAGGTTCAACGCCAGACTGCCCGGATTATGGAAGAGTACCAACAGATTCAGGATGAGGCAAAAAAGTCGGAAATATCAGATGAATTTGAAAAAAGCGATGTGATCAGTCGCCGGGGTGTCTCGCGACGAAAAGAAAAAGAGGAAGGCAAGACACCATTGGTAGATCAGTTAGCCACCGACCTGACTGCTCTGGCAGAACAAAACAAACTTGACCCTGTCATTGGACGGACCAAAGAGATTGAACGCGTCATCCAGATCCTCGCTCGCCGAACCAAAAACAATCCGGCACTCATTGGCGAACCGGGTGTTGGCAAGACCGCGATTGTAGAAGGGCTGGCACAGCGCATCGTCGATGGTGATGTTCCAGGTCTTCTCTTAGGTAAGCGTGTCATGCAATTGGATGTCGGTTCGATAGTTGCCGGTACCATGTATCGCGGACAATTTGAAGAGAGGCTCAAGCGTGTGATTGATGAGCTTAAAAACAGCGGTGACATCGTCTTTATTGATGAGCTGCACATGCTCGTTGGAGCTGGTTCTGCAGGCTCTTCTGTTGATGCCGCTAACATCTTGAAACCTGCCCTCTCTCGAGGAGAAATGCAGGTGATTGGCGCTACAACCGCCAATGAATATCGTAAGAACATCGAAAGCGATGCCGCCTTGGAGCGCCGTTTCCAACCTATAGTGGTGGATCAGCCCAGCGTGGAAGAAACAATCGAGATCCTGCACGGTGTGCGCCCTAATTACGAAGAGCATCACCGCCTGACCATCAGTGACGAAGCCCTGGAGGCTGCCGCCAAACTGAGTTCACGTTACGTGACTGAACGCTTCCTGCCTGACAAGGCAATCGACCTGGTCGATGAAGCAGCCTCGCGAGTACGCATGTATAAAAGTGAATCAGCCATGAGCAGCAAAGACCTGGTAACAGAGTTGCGGGAAGTCCGTAAAGAGCTGAAATCAGCGAAAGCCAGCGCTGACGGTGACAATATCCAGGCCCTGCTCAAGCGCCAGGAGCTCCTGGAAGAGCAGTTGCACGGTATACAAACTGCCTGGAACCGTTCTGAAGCCCCGGTGGTCGATGAAAATGATATTGCTGAGATAATCTCAATGTGGACGGGTATCCCGCTCACCCAAATTGAGTCAGAAGAATCGGAACGTCTGTTGAACTTGGAAGAGGATCTTTCTAAATCCATCATCGGGCAGGAAGAAGCCATCGTGGCGGTCTCAAAGGCAATTCGCCGGGCACGCGCAGGGCTTAAAAACCCGAGCAGACCGATCGGTTCCTTCATGTTTCTTGGTCCCACAGGTGTTGGAAAGACTGAACTGACCAAAACGCTGGCTCGCCAGATGTTTGGCAGTGAAGACGCTTTGATCCAGATTGATATGTCCGAATTTATGGAAAGGCACAGCATGAGCCGCCTGGTCGGTGCTCCTCCTGGTTACGTCGGATACGACGAAGCCGGGCAGTTGACCGAAGCCATCCGTCGTAAACCCTATTCCATCGTGGTTTTCGACGAGGTTGAGAAGGCACACCCCGAAGCGCTCAACTTGCTCCTGCAAATTATGGAAGAAGGACACCTGACCGATGCAAAAGGTCTGAAAGTCGACTTCCGCAATGCTATCATCATCATGACCACCAACATTGGCGCGGATCTGATCCGTCGTCAGGCTGGCTTGGGCTTTTCATTGGAAATCGATGAAGTCAAAGAGGAAGAGCTGGATTACAAAGAAATGCAGAAGAAGCTCATGGAAGCTTTGAAGCGTAACTTCAGACCTGAGTTTATCAACCGTCTCGATTCGGTGATAGTGTTCCGTGCGCTTAACCGCAAGGATATCCGCCAGATTGTGGCACTGGAGATCGATAAGGTCAACGAGCGTCTGGAAGAACAGGAAATCAAGCTGGTTCCCACTGAAGCAGCATTGGAACACCTGTCTGAATTGGGTTACGACCCTGAGATGGGCGCCCGACCAGTACGCCGGATCATTACCCAGGAAGTTGAAGAACGACTTTCTGACGAACTGCTTGCCAAACGATTCAAGGTCGGCGATACAATTCAGGTAGACCTGGAAGAAAAAGAAAATGCTGACGGCGAGGCCGAAAAAGTTATCGTCTTGAAGGCAATCGAAAACCAGGAGGAGAAAGCTGCACCTGAACTAATCGGAATCTAAGCGAGGGTTAATGGCAAAAAGCTATACACGCTACGTTTGTCAAGTTTGCGGGAAAACCAGTTCCCGCGCCTATGGACGCTGTCCCAGCTGTGCAAGCTGGGACAGCATGGTTGAAGAGCTGGTTCAAGAAACACCAGCCAAACCTACCGCGCAAATGAAAGGGCTCACCGGAACTTCTCGGGTGAGACGTCTGACCGACATTGAAGGTCAGATTGATGAGCGCCTTCCCCTCGAAATGGAAGAATTTGCCCGCGTGCTGGGTGGAGGTGTTGTACCTGGTTCGATTGTCTTGATCGGCGGGAATCCGGGTATCGGTAAAAGCACGCTTACCCTGCAAGTGGCCATGCAAATGGCCAACAAAAACACAGTTTTATATGTCTCGGGGGAAGAATCGGAGCGTCAGATCAAGATGCGCGCAGTACGCCTGTCAGACGAAGGCAAACTGCCCGAAAATCTGTTTTTAGTGACTGAGACCAACCTGGGGGTCATTTTTGAACATATTTCCCAGGTGAAGCCATCCTTGGTGATCATCGATTCGATCCAGACAGTAACCCTTCCCGAGATGGAATCCGCCGCTGGCTCGATCTCGCAGGTAAGAGAATCGGCTGCCCGTTTGAGGGAACTGGCCAAAACCAGCGGTATTACCGTCTTTCTGATCGGGCATGTGACCAAAGAAGGCACGATTGCCGGCCCACGGGTGTTAGAGCACATTGTCGACACTGTTTTATACCTGGAAGGCGAACATTTTCAGAGCTATCGACTGTTGCGATCGGTAAAGAATCGCTATGGTGCCACCAGTGAGGTAGGCGTCTTCGAAATGCAAGAACGCGGCATGGTTGAAGTTCGCAACCCCAGCGAGGTTTTTTTAGTGGAGCGCATGATCAACGCGCCTGGTTCGGCTATTGCTGTGACCATGGAAGGTACCCGTCCGTTGCTTGTGGAAATCCAGGGGCTGACCACACCGACCAATTTCGGCAACCCGCGCCGTACAGCCAATGGAATCGATTTCAACCGTCTGTTGATAATCGTAGCCGTGCTCACACGCCGATTGGGGATCAGTCTGGGCAACCAGGATGTGATCACCAACGTGGTCAGTGGGCTGCGCATCGACGAGCCGGCAGCTGACCTGGCTGTGGCGGCAGCAATCACATCATCGTTTAGAGATCAACCCGTGAGGGCCGATACAGTTTTAATTGGCGAAGTAGGGCTTTCGGGCGAGCTGCGCATGGTTGGGCAAATCCAGACCAGGCTGCGCGAAGCGGCAAAGCTGGGCTTTACGCGCGCGGTGGTGCCCAAACGTCTGCGCAAAGCCGAACCCTGGCCTACCGGTATCGAGATCATTGAAGCCCGCTCCTTAAGGGAGGCGCTCAAGGAAGCCTTGTTGGAGAAACAAGACAAGAACTAAAGTTTCCAAATTGAGGTGCTTTTAACCAACTGCCTGGATAGTAATCCTGTTGGCGGACTGAGCCCTGCGCACGAGCAAGACCTTAAATTATTAAAAAACCTGCAATTAAGGTATCATTCCTTAACCTACAAGCACCAGAAAGAGTCAATTATGACAAGCCTGAACAACATCCCATTCATTCGCTCCACCCGACGTAACCATGCCCTTGAGCATGCCACCATGAAAATTTTGGCGGCTCGTTTCAAAGGCATCAAGATGATGGGGCATTCCAACCCCGCCGGCTTCTTTCTGATTGCTGATCTGCCCACAGAGCTGGTCACTGACGCGGTCTTGGAGGCTCGTAAACGTTTGAGCGCGGGCGAAGCGCAACTGGCGGTTCATCCAGGCTGTGGCACAAACCTGGCGGCGTCTTCTTTACTTGCGGGCTCGGCTGCCTTTGTTGCTTTGATGGCCTTAAGCCGTGGAAAAACACCGAAGTGGTGGCACATACTCCTTTCCGTTTTTGTTGCCATTCCTGTTTACATCTTCTCTAAACCAGTCGGACCCTGGTTACAAGAAAATGTCACCACTGACGCTAAAATTGAAGGGCTGGAGGTCAACCTGGTCACCAGTCAGAAGACCAGGAACGGCTTTATTCATCATATAAGCACGCGGGCTTAATGGCAGAACCGAGTAAACCCAGTCTGTACCTCCTGCGGGGGGATGACAGCGTCAGGATCAAAGAGATTCTGACAGGCTTTCAATCGGGTATGGGTGATCCCAGTATGGCTGATTTGAACACCTCGCGTCTGCAGGGTGATTTGTTGAGTTTCGAGGCACTGCAAGCAGACGCGCTCACTATTCCTTTCCTGGCAGAACGAAGATTGATCATCGTTGAAAATGCC
>JBBAES010000103.1:0-5611 GCA_041655815.1 Anaerolineaceae bacterium | reverse complement strand
CATATAAATATAGCAATCTCAATTTTCTCGCATTGAGAATTTACTTAGTGATTTTGGCTACCGGTTAACATGAAGCGTCGAACTGCCACATACTTCATTATCTTATTTTTTTGTTTTGCTTTTTTTGCCTTATTTAGTCAAAACCAGGCAAAGGCAGCATCTGACATTATCCCCCATGTCAAGATAAACCCTGGAGAGTCAGTAGGTCAGACTTTCACTTCACTGCATCGCGGACTTAACGAAATCGGTGTTACTCTATCCTCTCACAACAACGAGAGCGGCACTCTAAAGCTTCTTCTGTATCACAACAATTCACAGCTGGCGCCTGTTTTTTCGAAACTCTACTTTATCGATGTAAGCTCAACCGAATTTCTCAGCCTTATCTTTGAAGCCCAAAAAGACTCCTACCTTGAGGATTACTTTCTTGAGCTCGATTGGAGCGGCTCAGGTCCGATCAGTTTCCAAACAAACCCTTCCGAAAGTTATGCTCAGGGCAGCCTGTATGTCAACTCTTCTTCCGCACAGGCACAACTGGCCTTTAATCTTGAGTACGACCTTGTTCAACTGGCACTGGGTCTGGGTTTGGTAGTGCTGCAGTGGCTGTGGCAACTTTTCCTGACTGCTTTGATCCTGCTGCTTCCGGGTTGGGCTATCTTGTCGATTGCCTGGCGGGGTTGGAAAAATTATGACCTTCTGATAAAACTCGCCTCGGCGTTTGGAGTTTCCTACGCTCTGTACCCAACTTTATTCTTGCTGACAGATTTTGTTGATTTTCACCCCGGGGAAGTGTTTTTCGTTTGGGTAGTTATGGGGCTGTCTGCCATCTCGCTATTTATCCATTACAGGCCCGATTTAAGAATAAGGAATATCTCAGCCAGCAAGCTTCTCAGTAATTTCCGCCTCAGATCAGAAAATTGGCTGAATCTGGCTACGATCGTCGTCTTAGGTCTCATTTTCTTCGTTAAGTTTTGGGCTATCCGTACCCTTGATACCCCGATGTGGGGGGACTCTTACCAGCATACAATGATCACCCAGCTGATGATGAACAACGGAGGCTTGTTCGATTCATGGCAGCCTTACGTCCCCTATGAAACTTTCACAGTCCATTTTGGTTTCCACAGTCTCTCTACAATTTTTGCGTGGATTAGCAATCTGAGTGCGAGTCAGGCGGTGTTGTGGATTGGTCAAATCAGTAATGCCCTAGCAGCCCTAAGTCTCTACCCAATCGCATTCAAGGTTTCAGGCAAAAGGAAATGGGCTGGTGTGATTGCAATCACTTTTGCGGGACTGATATTGAGATACCCAAATTATTATGTCAATTGGGGCCGTTATGCTCAACTTAGCGGTCAAGTTCTTCTCCCGCTGGTTGGTTTCCTGTTAGTCGAAGCGCTCTTTTCCAAAGAGACCAATATCAGTCAACTGGCAATCGTTTCCGTTTTACTCGGTGGGATGGCGTTATCCTACTACCGAATGCCCTTTTTTCTGGCGATTTGGATTCCGTTGTTGATTGGAGAGATGATTCTGTGGCTGAGGCGTGATGGTAACAAATTCTCCACATTGCTCCTGAGAGGGATGCTTATCCTGCTGGGAATGGTTGCGTTGCTCATTCCTTTGTTTTCGCGCCTTTCAGGTGGGGCGTTGGCACAGTCCGTTGGTTCCATGCAATCCCCAAGTTTACAGCAAGCGCTGTCCAATTTCTTAAATAACCTGAACTCTACTCAATATTATTATTCACAACCGCTTATTGTCCTGACCATTATTTCGGTTGTGGTCGGAATCGTCACTAAACAGTGGCGTGTTCTGGCCACTCTGCTGGGAATGGTCTTGATACATTCCTACGTATTTGGAACCATGGTTGACCTCCCCTTTTCAAACTTTATCGACGCTTTCTCAATACAGCTTATGACATACATAGGTTTAGGGGTCATCATATCCTATAGTTTTGCCCTAGTAGCCGAGAACCTGGACCCTGTTCACCCATCCATTGCGGCGG
This sequence comes from Anaerolineaceae bacterium, assembly GCA_041655815.1. Taxonomy (GTDB): domain Bacteria; phylum Chloroflexota; class Anaerolineae; order Anaerolineales; family Anaerolineaceae; genus Mesolinea. Next base: position 3,618 of record JBBAES010000103.1, on the reverse strand, counting down.
TTCTCTTGATCACATTGTCCGTTTTCTTTGCTTTCCAGGCAAAAAATGTGACAGACAAAACCTATGAAATAGTAACCAGACCGGATCTGAGAGCCTTCCAGTGGATCAGAGAAAACACCGCATTGGACGACTTATTTCTCGTCAATGGGTTCACCATCTACGAGAACACCTCTGGCGTGGGCAGCGATGGTGGCTGGTGGATCTCTTTGCTTACCGATCGGAGGAATACTATGCCTCCACAATATGCTGTTTTAAACGAAAAGCCTGAAGATCCCGGTTATACCAAGTGGACAGTGGATGCAATCAACCACTTTGAAACATATTCTCCAGTCTCCGAGGAGGGATTGGAGGCTATGTGCGATTGGGAAATTGACTACATTTATATTGGCCAGAGGCAAGGATCAGTTAACGATCCCACCCCCATGCTGAAATGGCAGGAATGGGAAGAGACCTCAGCCTTCTCACTTGTCTATTCAAAAGACCTGGTAAGGATCTATCAAATAGATCCATCCTATTGTGAAACACACAGGTAGATTACTTATGAAAAGGAATCAAGCAAACGTTAGTGTTGGGGTGGTATCAGCCCTGGCCATTCTCACTCCAGCCTTCTTTCTCAGCCTGTTCTCACAGCCGGGTCTGATCGACAAAGTATCTAGAATTTTATTGGTTGTCTCAGTTTTGTTTCTCAGTTGGCTGCTCGCGTCCAGGACCTCTCCAGGCGAGGCTAATGAAAATGGGAGCCAAATCTCATTGCTGGTGGCATCAATATTCATCTTAGGCTTAAGCCTCTACTTCGATGAAGCGCTTTTTGGTTGGCTCTTTTTGGTCGCGTTTTATACCCTCCTGATCCTAATTTCAGAAAGCCTGACGAATCAACCTGTCTGGTTTAAGTGGCTTGGAAGAGCAATTTTAACAGGTTCGGCTGGGGTATTTCCAGTCTTAATTAATCAGACTTTTTTGCGATTTTCAGAAGAAGAATTTTATACTGCCATTTTTATGCTCATTTTCAGCATTTTCTGGCTTTTGCTCTGGTTTGTTTACTGCTCATTTATTTATAAAATCCCACGAAAAATAAACATCCGGCAGTATCCATCCTTTCCAATTTCCCCTAAACTATCGGTTACTTTTATTACGGTTTTGATGTTTCTCTTGACAGTTTACAGCGTCCAGATATATCAAGACAGTTTTTACCCTCAAACTATAGAACAGCCATTCCCGCAAATCAGTGAGAGTCAACCATTCATCTGTGAAACGCTGACGGAGATCGAGCCATCTGGAGTTATTACTGGCAAAAGTGTGCAAGAGCGCTACGCGCAAATGATTGCCAATAAAGATAGACTCACGAGCATAGACTATGGATTTTTGGCGGCCTACTACCAAACGGATTTATACATCTCCTTGTTCAAAGAGCATCTCTTGCAGGATGCCCAAGCCGGCCTCTATACGACACCGGCTGGCAGTGTCAAATGGGGTCAATGGGAAGCGGCGCAGGTTTTGTATTATTATCTGAAGGTTCTTGAGCTCAGGCCAGCACTTTTCGACTCTCAGCAAAGTTCTCTTCTGGACGATTGGATAACCGCAATCAACAACCGCGCCCAACAGGTGGAATGGGTCGACTGGATGTATGGGGTCGCTTTTTCGCATCAGCCTGTGGGCGCTTATCTCAACCAGGACATCGGGGCAGGTCTTTATTCGGTTTTGAACCTGATACCCAACCTGGATGAAGCACTTAAAGACAGAAACTCCAATTTCCTTGCTCAGAATGACCGCGGCTGGACGAAAGGTTTTCGGGTCACTGATGACGCAATCTCTTATCAGCCAGTTTGGATTACTAACTCATTTTTTCAGTCTCTGAGCAGCAACCAGAACAAAACGGTAAATCAGCGCCTTTCTTTTGAGTGGATTAAAGCGCAAGCCTTACCCAATGGTGATATCCAGGCATACAACTTCCCAGAAAAAATCTCGATCGCCCCAGTGGCCCTTTTTGGGTCTCATCTGCTCGAAGACAGCTCGCTTCTATGGCTTGCTAACACAAGCCTGAATACCTTAGGAGAAACAGCCACTTTGCCTGTGCAGGTTGGCGCTGAACGCAGGATTCCCGAAGACCTGTTAGCCACAGCACCCGACCTTGGGTCATGCCTGCTCTATGGAGATTCTGGACTACCTGAACAAATTGGACCTCTGGCTCCGGACAAAATTGTGTTTCGCAATGGCTGGGATGAGGATGACTTGTATATCCTGCTCAACCTGCGTTTCACCGGATGGCATCGCTACAAAGCAAGCAACTCGATCTCTTTAATCTATGCAAGCAACCCTCTGGTCGAAGAGCAACACACATCGGAGTCCATATCCTGGTTGCCAGTCGGAAGGGCTTTGGTCCGAGATAAACGAATTCCAATCGAGCAATTAAACACTTTGCTTATTCCAAGGACAGGATTGGATGCTGTTCTGAACTCCCTCGTCAGCATGTTTGGACCTTACTCACAAGATCCGCCTTTCTACGCAAACGTCCTGGAGTTTGACACCTCGGATTCATATGATTACAGTTTGACCCAAATAAAGGATTGGCATGGATGGACATTTAACCGATCGATCCATTTTTTTCAGGATGGGCCGGTTTTCGTAATTGACGAGGCAACCAACAAAAAGTTGCAAAGCTCAAAAATCCGCTGGCACCTCAATCCCGACTACCAGGTGGCTAACAACCACTTTCGAGCACAGGATGGCAATGTCGATTTTTTGCTGATTGGCCAGGACCAGGGCATGATAACGCCCGTCAGAAAAGCTAATGAGCTCCTGATCGAATATGAGAGTCCCCGGACAGGTGAATTGGAACTGCTGACCATTATCCTCCCAGGAACGCTGAAGGACGCAAATTTTTTAAGTTATTCTGGCAATAGCATATCGCTCGATCTTGATGGTACCGTGATCAGCTATGAATTAAGACCCTAACCGTAGTTTTTTCTCTATCGTCAAGTAATTCGATCTACCTGTCGGCAACGTACATTTTATTCAGTCGAAAATAACTAACCTTCACCCCGGATCCCCAGGCTTGTTTACCAGCCATATTGAGATTAATTCGCCCTGGTAGAGACGGGTTAGCCCCTGACATTGGGATAAAGCTGCCGCTTGCAAACCACCTGTGCCCTCACGCACGTACACGTAACCCAGATCAGCTTCTTCCGCCAATTCCCAAAAGTCCAACCCGCAGGTCGTGACTTTAGAAGCGCGGCTCGCCCAATCTGTCCACAGTATTGCTGTGCCTTCGTCCAGTCCATACGGGTAAAATGTAGTCGGTGCCAGGCTCCACCGTCCGGTCGTTGGCAAAAGCCAGCCACCGCCATCAGTGCCGCGATATAGCCCATAACCCCAGGAGGTTGTATTGACGAAGAAACGCGCGTCTTGGGGTGTATGGTCAGTTACCCAATCCAAGGCAGCCAGGTCAGCCCGGTTGACCAATACAGTATCGTCGTTGATGGCATCGGCATTGCTCCATGCCCCCCAGCCCAGATAACTGAGCACCATCACCACTACAACGGCTGTCAGAGGTTTTTTCCAGCTGACTTTTGTCGCTATGAAGTCATAGGCCCAGATGAGAAAAGCTCCAGCTAACACCCC
>JBBAES010000102.1:0-5649 GCA_041655815.1 Anaerolineaceae bacterium | reverse complement strand
TCAAGCCAACGCATACGTACGGAGGGGGTTCATCTCCCGCCGCCCAGACCTATTCGTACGGAGGGGGTTTATCTCCCTCCGATAAGGCTCATCTCCCTCTGCCAGCAATTGAATTAATTGTGAAAGCGGCTGGACCAAGGCCCAGCCGTACGGAGGGGGTTTATCTCCCTCCACAAGAAGTTTATCTTCCTCCGCCCTGTCCCAATCGTACGGAGGGGGTTTATCTCCCTCCGCCAGCAGCTGAATTAATTGTCAGAGCGGCAGGACCAAGGCCCAGCCGTACGGAGGGGGCTTGTCTCCCTCCGCTAAGGGTTAATCTCCCTCTGCCAGCAATTGAATTAATTGTGAAAGCGGCTGGACTAAAGCCCAGGCGTATGGAGGGGGTTTATCTCTCTACGTCCAGCAACGGAATTAATGAGCAAATCGGCTGGACTGAAGCCCAGGCGTACAGAGAGGGTTCATCTCCCTACGTCCAGTAACGGAATTAATGAGCAAAGCGGCTGGACTAAGGCCCAGCCGTACGGAGGGGGTTTATCTCCCTACGTCCAGCAACGGAATTAATGAGCAAAGCGGCTGGACCAAGGCCCAGCCGTACGGAGGGGGTTTATCTCCCTCCGTCTAGACCCAGCGTATGGAGGGGGTTCATCTCCCTACGTCCAGCAACGGAATTAATGAGCAAAGTGGCTGGACTGAAGCCCAGCCGTACGGAGGGTATTTATCTCTCAACGTCCAGCAACGGAATTAATGAGCAAAGCGGCTGGACTAAAGCCCAGCCGTACGGAGGGGGTTCATTTCCCTCCACAAGAAGTTTATCTCCCTCCGCCCTGTCCCAATCGTACGGAGGGGGTTCATCTCCCTCCGCCCAGACCCAGCGTATGGAGGGGGTTTATCTCTCTACGTCCAGCAACGGAATTAATGAGCAAAGCGGCTGGACCAAAGTCCATTCGTACGGAGGGGGTTTATCTCCCTCCACCGCTAACCGCATCGGACAACAAAGCGGCTGGACTGAAGCCCAGCCGTACAGAGAGGGTTCATCTACCTCCACAAGAAGTTTATCTCCCTCCGCCCTGTCCCAATCGTACGGAGGGGGTTCATCTCCCTCCGCTAAGGGTTGATCTCCCTCTGCCAGCAATTGAATTAATTGTGAAAGCGGCTGGACTAAAGCCCAGGCGTATGGAGGGGGTTTATCTCTCTACGTCCAGCAACGGAATTAATGAGCAAATCGGCTGGACTGAAGCCCAGCCGTACGAAGCCTATTTATCTCCCTCCTCCACGACCCATTCGTAAGGAGGGGGTTCATCTCCCTCCGCTAAGGGTTAATCTCCCTCTGCCAGCAATTGAATTAATTGTGAATGCGGCTGGACTAAAGCCCAGCCGTACGGAGGGGGTTTATCTCTCTCCCTCCGCTAAGGCTCATCTCCTCACGCCACAACGTACAACAGATTAGGCCTGATATTTAAAGAATGACCGACAGGACCATCAGGCTTCTGTCTGCGAATAAAAATATTTATCTTCTTTCCACCTATTCACATTTTGTTCAATGTAACCCCAATGAATGGCGAGATCTCGATCGTTCCTGATAATGTGATCATGAAAGGATTCTTTCCAGATTTGTTTATAAGGATAATTTAATCGGACATCTCTTGTCGTAAGAGACTTAAAGGCGCAGACAAAATCTGAAATGGTGATAACTCTGGGATTTCCTAAGTCTACCTTCGAGATCAGCAAATGAAGGTGATTTGGCATAATTACATAGTTTAATATCTCAAATTCAGGAAATCTTCCTGGAAGCTCTTCCAGGCATGTCTTAATAATCGTGCCAATTTCAGATAAGTTTATGTAATTTTCTTGAATCCCGAAATCGATTTTTCCAAATAGGTGTTGGAATTTGTACGAGCAAATCGTAAGAAAATAAGTCCCACACAAGGAATAGTCATAACCTTCCAATCTAGGGGATTTGCGAACAGGTCTTATCATTAAGCCCATTATAAATTGAACTTGTTCCGCGTGACAAAACCAGCGCAGAATTGGATTAATTAAATTCCCTGGACTAACGCCCCACCGCCAGCAACTGCATTGATCAACAAAGCGGCTGGACCAAGGTCCAGCCGTGCGAGGCGTATTTATCTCCCTCCGCCAACTTGATTAGCAATGCGGCTGGACCAAGGCCCAGCCGTACGGAGGGGGTTTATCTCCCTCCGCCAGCAACTGCATTGATCAACAAAGCGGCTGGACTGAAGCCCAGCCGTACGGAGGGGGTTTATCTCTCTACGTCCAGCAACGGAATTAATGAGCAAAGCGGCTGGACTGAAGCCCAGCCGTACGGAGGGGGTTTATCTCCCTACGTCCAGCAACGGAATTAATGAGCAAAGCGGCTGGACCAAGGCCCAGCCGTACGGAGGGGGCTTGTCTCCCTCCGCCAACTTGATTAGCAATGCGGCTGGACCAAGGCCCAGCCGTACGGAGGGGGTTTATCTCCCTCCGAGTAACAAACTTGATTAGCAATGTGGCTGGACTAAGGCCCAGGCGTATGGAGGGGGTTTATCTCCCTCCGCCGACCGCTGAATTAATTATCAAAGCGGTTGGTCATGGCGATATTGGTCTTTTAAACCATGCAGGTATTTATTAGCCGCATTGGCCAAATTCCCGGCGGCCTGTGAAAGAGCATCATCATGGGCTTGACCCTCAGGTGTCGCCTGCACCAAATTATTCACCCCTAAGGCTAACATCCCTTCCGCCCCTTCCTCGATTTCCCCAGAAATAACGGCTACCCGCACTCCAGCGGCCCGAGCCCGCCCAGCCACAGCTGAAATTGCCTTTCCCATAACGCTTTGGGCGTCTGTGCGGCCCTCTCCTGTGATTACCAGGTCGCTTCCGGCCAATTTCTCTTCAAACTTCAACAGATCGAGCACAAAATCGATGCCCGAACGAATTTCAGCCGCCATAAATGCAACGAAAGGCAGCGCAAATCCGCCGGCAGCCCCCATGCCGGGGGTGTCTTTCAGCTGCAAACCAGTTTCGCGAGCCACCAGGTGCACCAGGTTTTCCAGCCCCTGGTCCAACTCCTCAACCTGTTGCTGAGTGGCGCCTTTTTGGGGTCCGAAAACCGTCGCCGCGCCGTTTGAACCACAAAGGGGATTGTTGACATCGGTCAGAAAAACCAGCTTGCCCTGATAGTGGCGCTCCCGCAGCCCACGCAGCTCAACGCTTCTAATCTTCTGCAGACCTGCGCCGTTGGTCAGCGCCTGGCCCTGTCCATCAAAAAAGTGAATTCCCAATGCTGTGGCAGCGCCAATGCCGCCATCGACCGTGGCGCTGCCGCCCAGGCCGATGTAAATCGGGTCTGCCTTCCTTTTAATCGCATCCAGAATCAGTAAGCCAACACCATAGCTGCTGGTTTGCAGCGGATCGCGCTCTTGCGGGCGTAACAAAGTGAGCCCTCCTGCACCAGCCATCTCAATCAGCGCCGTCCCGTCCCCCATCAAGGCGTAACTCGCCCGCAGCGGTCTGCCGAGTGGGTCCTGGGTATCTACCCATACCAGTTCGCCCTCAAGCGTGCTTATCAGGGCATCAACCAGCCCCTCGCCCCCATCCGCGACTGGCATCTCAAGCACCTGGGCACGCGGGAAGACCTGCCTAGCTTGCCCGGCAATAATGCCGCAGGCCTGCGATGCAGTTAGCGAGCCCTTAAACGAATCGGTTGCGACAATGATTTTCTTCAATCCATTTCCTTTCCAGATTTAAGCTGAAACATAATCGATTGCCGTTATTAAGTATAAATTGTAGTCCAGGCGGTTGTCTACGAAAAAGATCCCTCTTCAACCATCGGTCGCAAGTATCCATCGCTCATTTGCATAACCTCGTCGGCAACCTCGGTGATGCTCAAATCGTGAGTGACGATGATAACGGTATAGTTATCGTCGTGCGCCAGGTTTCTCAACAATTGGACAATTTTCTCTCCATTGGCGTTGTCCAGATTCCCGGTCGGTTCATCTGCCAGGATGATTTTTGCGCCCGAGGCCAACGCGCGGGCGATGCCTACGCGCTGTTTTTCCCCGCCCGAGATCATGTTCGGAAAGCGCTTGTGCACCGTTTCAGGCAAATTCACATGGGCGACGTGCTCTTTGGCGATCACAGCCGCTTCCTTGGGCGATTTGCCCAAAAGCTCCAGCGGAAAACAGACGTTTTCCAGGCAGGTCATCAGGGGGAACAGGTTAAAACTCTGGTACACCACTGCCACGTTCTTGCGCCGATATTTATCCAGGTCAAATTTGTCGGTCGCAACGCCGCGATAGATTACCTGCCCTTCAGTTGGCAGCGCCAGCCCCGCGATCAGCGAAAGCAGAGTCGATTTACCAGAGCCAGATTTCCCGATAATGGCATACATTTTGCCTTCGTAAAATTCCGCGTTGGCTTCTTTTACCGCCTCGACTGTCTGGTATTTGTTGCTGTACTGAAAGCTGACATTATCAAGTTTCAGGATGGGTTCTGTGAGAGTTTTCTGATCCAAATCCACTCCTATTCTTTGGTAAACAAAATATCAAGCACCTTGGAACGTCCCATCAATCCTATAGCGATGACGACGCCCAAAGTATACACAGCTAAAAACAATGATAAGTTGCGTTGAACTGCCAGCAGCCATTCCGGCCGCGCCAGCAAGACCACCACGATCGGCAAGAACCCGATCAGCAGCAGGAAGAACTGCTCAAAGAAAAATGCCAGGTAAACCTGGATCTTCTTCGTCCCCAGGCTGCGCATGACGGCGAACTCGGCCAGGCGGTTGCGCGTTAGCAAATAAGACAAGATAAAAGCGATCACCCCCGAAAGCAGCAGCATGATCGGAATGATGAAATTCAGAAAAGAAAGGTGCTGTTGGATCGAAAGCAACCCATCCGCCAGCGCTTTGTCTTCAATCACCACCGCCAGGCGGTTGCTGCGAATGATGCCCACCTGGCTGTAGCCACTTTCTTCCAGGTAATCACGTAAGCCGTCTAGGTTACGTGGGTCCCGGGGAATGATGGTCGCCGAGTCGACCGACTCAGCTAAATATTCATTGGCCAACCCGGTTACAAGGGCTGAATCTGGGTCAGCCGGGTTTTCAGGCAGCATGATCCCAAGGTCCGTGCCCATTTTGATTTCAAGCAGCAAATTCCAGGGGACGTAAAAAACCGGTGAGCGACTGCCCTGGAAGTAACTGCCCACCACCCTGAAATAAAAGGCTTCCGAAAGTATCCCGAAGAGCTCGTCCGATTCGAAAACGCCAATATTAATCAAGTCGCCCAGAGCCAGATCATTTTCTCTCATAAACCGGTCAGGTAAGATGATAACAAATTCGGGTTTCAGGAAATCTTCGTCCCTGTATCCCCCCAACCATTCCACCTGTGATTCGCGGAACTTTACCGCCTCGCTTGTTCGGGTGATACTGTCAGTAAAGGCCAATACTGGCATACGCTTGACTTGTTCGGCCGCAAAACTAAACCCCATCTGGGCTGCTAAGGAGGATTGCTCGGTTGCTATCCAGGGTTTTTCGGGCTGGTTTTGCTCTCCGGGGCTGGCATCCGGGTTTTCGACCAGACCCAAATAGTCATAGTGCATATACCTGGTGAGCAAAAATTCCTCAATGACTGGATTTTTCGCTTCCAGATCCTG
>JBBAES010000101.1:0-5711 GCA_041655815.1 Anaerolineaceae bacterium | reverse complement strand
AGTAACATCTCATCCAATCCGACGATGTAGACCAGCTCGAATTCCAGTCCTTTAGCCGCATGGAGCGTCAACATGGTTGGGGTATCCTGCGTTTCGGGTAAGGTATCCTGATCTGCGACCAGCGCCATTGCTTCAAGAAACTCTTGTAAACCCCTGGTTTCATATTCCATCACCACAGCCCGCAATTCGAGCAAGTTTTCCCAACGGTCCTGCCCTTCATCAGTTTTAGGCTGAATATGGGTTTCATAATCAATATCAGTGACAATGCGATCGAAAAGGATGCTAAGGGTGTTGTCCTGGGCAACGCGGCGCCAATTAGTGAGCATCTGGGCAAAGGTAGCCAGCTTTTCTCCAGCCCTACCTAGGGCTGCCAGATCGGGGTTATTGGGCCGGTTTAACTCGAGCAGGTTTTCACCCATGCTCAACCCGTTCTGTCGGGCAAGCTCAGCCAGACTCTGCAAGGTTTTGGCACCGATCCCGCGAGGGGGCAGGTTGATCACTCTGCGCAGACTGATTTCATCCATGGGGTTGTAGACCAGGCGCATAAACGCGATTATATCGCGCACTTCTTTACGGCCGTAAAAGCGCTGCGCTCCTACCAGGCGATAGCTGATTCCTTCCCGCCTAAAAGCCTCTTCCAGCAAGCGGCTCTGGGCGTTGGTGCGGTACATGATGGCAAAATCGCTTGGGTTGCGCCCTGCGCGGATGCTGTCACGGATATCACTGACAATCAGGTAGGCTTCTTCGCGGTCGTCTTCAGCAACGATCAGGCGGATCTTGTCACCCATTTGAGCCTGGGTGAAAAGCTTTTTCTGGGTACGGTTGCTGTTTTGATCGATTACAGCCATTGCGCCGTCAAGGATGGTTTGGGTGGAACGGTAATTCTGCTCCAACAGGATTAATCTGGCGTTTTTAAAGTCATTTTTAAAGCGCTGCAGGTTGCGATAATCAGCTCCCCGCCAGCGGTAGATTGACTGGTCCTCGTCACCAACCACGTAGAGATTTTTATGTACCCTGGCGAGGTTACGCAAGATGGCGTATTGTGAGAAATTGGTGTCTTGGAATTCATCTACCAGAATATGCTCAAATTTCTGTGCGTAGGTATCCCTGACAACTGGATAAGTCTCGAGAAGTTGGTTAGTATAGACCAGCATATCGTCAAAATCCATGGCGTTGTTTTGGACCAGGCGTTGCTGGTAAAGTGTGTACAGGCGTTTGACCTGCTCTTCACGAAAGTCTTTGGCAGCGTAATTCTCCGGACTGATCAGATCGTTCTTGGCAGTTGAGATAGCCGTCAGGATTGATGAAGGCTTATAAAGTTTCTCGTCCAGGTTATTGTCCCGCAAGATCTGCTTCATCAGGGCTTCCTGATCATCAGTGTCGAAAATGACGAAATTCTTGTTAACCGGCAGCAGGTCAGCTTCGAGCCGCAGAATGCGACCGCAGATGGCATGAAAGGTGCCCAACCAGATGCCCTCGGCGTGCTTCCCGATTAATTGGTTGACGCGTTCGCCCATTTGTTTGGCGGCTTTGTTGGTGAAAGTGACTGCCAGAATGTTCCATGCGGGCACTTTCAACACGCTGATCAGGTAAGCGATCCGATAGGTGAGGACGCGGGTTTTGCCAGAGCCCGGACCAGCCAAAATCAGGGTAGGTCCAGCGGGCGCGGCGATGGCAAGTTGTTGTTGGGGGTTCAGATTTTCAAGTAGATCTTCCATGGCATGGAATTGTACCAAATGCTATTGACTATAGGGTACGGGTTCATCTCCCTCCGCCAACATCAGCATCAGCCTGCTCAGCGGCTGGACCAAGGCCCAGCCGTACGGAGGGGGCTTGTCTCCCTCCGCCAACATCAGCATCAGCCTGCTCAGCGGCTGGACCAAGGCCCAGCCGTACGAAGGGGCTTGTCTCCCTCTGCCGACAGTTGAAGAAATTATCAAAGCGGCTGGACAAATACCCCGTACGGAGGGGGTTCATCTCCCTCCGCCAACAGTTGAAGAAATTATCAAAGCGGCTGGACAAATACCCTGCTCAGCGGCTGGACCAAGGCCCAGCCGTACGGAGGGGGTTCATCTCCCTCCGCCAACATCACCATCAGCCTGCTATGCGGGTACACGAGCCCAGCCGTACGAACGAGGTTCATCTCCCTCCGTCGACATCAGCATCAGCCTGCTCAGCGGCTGGACCAAAACCCAGCCGTACGAACGAGGTTCATCTCCCTCCGCCAACATCAGCATCAGCCTGCTCAGCGGCTGGACCAAGGCCCGGCCGTACGGAGGGGGTTCATCTCCCTCCGCCAACATCAGCATCAGCCTGCTCAGCGGCTGGACCAAGGCCCGACCGTACGGAGGGGCTTGCCTCCCTCTGCCGACAGTTGAAGAAATTATCAAAGCGGCTGGACCAAGGCCCAGCCGTACGGAGGGGGTTCATCTCCCTCCGCCGACAGTTGAAGAAATTATCAAAGCGGCTGGACCAAGGCTCAGCCGTACGGAGGGATTTCATCTCCCTCCGCCAACATCACCATCAGCCTGCTCAGCGGCTGGACCAAGGCCCAGCCGTACGGAGGGGGTTCATCTCCCTCCGCCTACTATCGTCACCAACACGTATTTGGAACAGAGAATCCTGCTCGTTTAATTCCTGGGATAAGGAATGCCATTCTAGAATATGGTCAACAAAGCTCTAATAATTCCCAGAGCTAACCCTGCGATGATGAGATGATAGGGCTGGGCTTCGGTAAAGGTTAACACTGCCAATCCCGCGAGCATCGCCAGGACTGTCCAGACATCCACCAGTGCATTTTGACCCAGATTGATGGAGACAAACAGGATTAAGACAACCACTGCCGGTTTGATTCCGTTGAGGAAGCTGGACGTAAGGTGATTCTCGCGCATTTTTTTGACCAGCGGTGCTGTTGCTGCAACGATCAAGAATGAAGGTAAAAAGACACCCAATGTCGCTGCTGTTGCTCCGCCAAAGCCTCCCGCAAAGTAGCCAACGAAGGTACTGGCCCCGAGTACTGGCCCCGGTGTGATTTGCCCCATAGAGATTGCATCAGCCAGTTGTTGATTGGTTAGCCAGCCAAAGCGATTGACCACATCATCTTGGATCAAGGCAAATAAGACCAGGGAAGAACCAAACAAAACTGCCCCAGTTCTGAGAAAGTAGATGAAAATGTTCCAAAGAGTCTCTTTGCCTTGTTCTACTATCTTGCCAACGAATTCAGTCATGGCCGGCAAAGGCAGCAATGCCAGCATCATTTGGGTTGGCAAAGAACCATTTGACCATTTAACTAATACATGATGCAACAAGATACCAATCACTCCGCCACCGATCAGAATGATTGCTTCATTGATCCCCAAAAGTTTTGCACCTACCGCCAGCGCGAAAATGAGCAGCTGCTTCCAGCCCTTCAGGCTGGCTTTGCCGATACGCCAGGTAGTTGAGAGCACGATTGCCAACACCAACGGGTTGAGCAGATAGAAAATCCCTTCAATTTGCGGCAGAGCGCCATACTGCATATACAGCCAGGCCACCAGCAAGCTGATAATAAAGGCGGGGCTGATAAAACCGAGCCCGGCCACGATCATTCCTGGATAACCGGCACGAATGTAACCCACGTGATAACAGGTCTCACTGGCGTTTGGACCAGGGATCAGGTTTGCCGCGGCCAGCAAGTCCAAAAAGTGCTCTTCGCTGACCCACTTTTTCTTTCGGACGAACTCATTTTCCATCATCGCAATATGAGCGGTCGGAGCCCCAAAACTAGTCAAACCGATTTTGAGCGTGACCTTTAGAAGTTCAATCAGACGAGTCTTTAAAGGTTCTTCTCTGGCTTTGGCAATATCAAGGTCAGCAACATCCAGTGGTTTTTCTTCTTCTACCTGAAAATCAGGGAGGCGTTGTTCTTCTGTCATCATGCCACCTTAAGCAGAGGGAGGGAAAGGAGCAGGTTTTCGATCACCAGCCGGGGGTTTAGATTACTGCTCAGGTTGATCAAGGCTTTTTCGTGCTCTTTGAGCAGCGTTTCAATCAGTCGTGAGGGAATATGTTTGGCAATCTCCTTGACCTGCTCATCATGGTCGTTATTCACCAGTGGAATGTTGGCTTCATCACGTCGAATCATCACATCCCGCCAAAAAGTCAGCCAGGTGGCTATCAGGAAGGCATAGTGTTCGCGAGATGAGCTTTTACGCTGCTGAAGTCTCTCGATATATTGGAGGCGCTCCCTACGACGGCTGTTGAGCAGATCAGCCAGGTCGGTGAGCGCTTCGTCGTATGTGTCTAACTGGTCCTGGTTTTGGTCAAAACTCAAAGCCGCGCCAACCCGCCCTCCGGAAAGGTGGGCCAAACGTTTCGCTCTTCCGGGTTCTAACGCTTTTTCATCGCGCAGATAAGCCTCGAGGACATCAATCGAAGAGGGGCGCAGAAGGAGCATTTCGCAGCGTGAAGCAATCGTTTCGAGCAAGCTCTCTTTGGCGTCAGCAGTCAGAATCAGGATCGCCCTGGAAGGCGGTTCCTCCAGTGATTTAAGCAGCGCGTTGGAAGCCGCAATGGTGGCATGCTGAAAATCGGGGATGAGCACGATGCGATAGCGTGATTGATAGGGTGCAAGAGCCAGGGTTTGCTGCATTTCACGTATCTGGTCGATTTTCAGATCCTTGCTGCCTTCACTTACCACCAAAGTGGTCAAATCTGGATAGCGGCGCTCGTTGATCTGCCTGCAGCTCAGGCATTGATCACAAAACTGGCCCTCACCCGGGGGTTGTTGACAGTTAATAGCCTTGGCGAAAGCAAGGGCAAGGGTTTCTTTGCCGACGCCTTCGGGCCCTGTGATCAGGTATGCATGCCGGGTGTTTCCAGGTTTAGTATGGTTTTGCAGATATCGTATAGCCGTTTCGTGGCCAAGGATGTTCCATTGCATTACAGGATTTTAACACGTAACAGGCAATGGCTTCAAGCTGCTTGTGAAACATCGCAATCAGACCGGTTTGACGAATGTTTTCAAAACTTTTATTCCAAACGAAACAAATAGATTCGTAAATTGATTATAATTTTACCGAACATAAATGTCTTATAATGAGACGTTCGTTAAATTGTCAAAGGAGTCATCATCAATGAGTGTTAAACCAACAACAGTAACCAAAGAAGGAAAAGAGATTTTCAATATCTCATGGCATGCTATCGGGCCAGAAGAAGTGCTCGAGAGCCTGGAAGTGCCCGTAGAGACTGGTTTGAGTGATGCCGAGGCGAAAGAAAGGCTGGATGAGTTTGGCTATAACGAACTGGAGGAACAACCAGGCAGAACTTTCTGGGAAAAATTGTGGGAGCAAATTAACAGCTTCGTGATCTGGCTTCTGATTGCCGCAGCGGCAATCTCTGCACTTCTGGGTGACTGGGTGGAAGCCGGAGCGATTCTTTTGATTGTGGTCCTGAACGCTATTATGGGAATAGTCCAGGAATCGAGAGCCGAAGCTTCGCTGGCAGCGCTTAAAAAAATGGCTGCTCCTGAAGCGCAGGTCTTACGAGGTGGTCACCGCATCATGGTGTCATCACGTGAGCTCGTGCCGGGAGATATCGTTTTTATCGAAGCGGGTAATTTTATCCCAGCAGATATCCGCCTTCTCGAAGCGGTTAACCTGAGCATTGATGAAGCATCACTTACGGGCGAATCCATGCCTGCCAAGAAAGATGCAGGAGGGAACCTGCAGGCT
>JBBAES010000100.1:0-5726 GCA_041655815.1 Anaerolineaceae bacterium | reverse complement strand
TCGCATTAGTTCAACTAAAATGTTACCGAGATGCTATCGTTAGGTCAAATGATAATGTTACCGAGGTAGCGATGGAAGAAACGGATCCTATGACAGTTAGTGAACGACGCAAGTATATTCACAAAATCTGGGGGCGGTACAGAGACAGCTCAAGGTTGGAAAAAGGCCAACTTCTCGATCAGGCAGAAATAGTCACCGGCTTGCACCGCAAATCTATTTTGCGTATTCTGAATGGGCGTCTCTCCAGAAAACCAAGGGCTAAAAACCGGGGAAATAGCTATGGTCCGATTGTGGCGGATGCAGTCAGGAAGATAGCCAAAAGCCTGGATTATGCCTGTGCCGAGAGACTCAAACCTAATCTGGTTTGGATGGCTGAATTATTGCAAAGCCACGGAGAGCTTCGCCTGGATGGTGATCTGAGAAAGAAGCTAACCACAATTAGTGTCTCGACCATCAAACGATTGGTCAAAAACTCAGAGCACCGTTTAGAAAAGATTGCCTTTCGCAAGGCTCCATCCAAGCCTACCAGTCAATTGAAGGCCAAAATCCCAATCAAAAGAATCCCCTGGGATATCTGTATGCCAGGTCACTTCGAAATCGATACTGTCCATCATTGTGGGGACAATGCCCAGGGTGTATATGCCTATACCATTCAGTTACTGGATGTAGCCAGTGGTTGGAGTGAAATCGTGCCGGTTTATGGCAACTCATTTGTTGCAATGAAAGACGGTTTTGATTATCTTCTAGCCCGATTGCCCTTCCCTGTATTGGAGTTTCATCCTGACAACGGTGCCGAATTTATCAACCACTTACTTCTGAAGTACTGGAGAGAGCTAGCCCCCAATTTGGATATCACTCGCTCGAAACCATATCGTAAGAACGACAACCGTTTCGTTGAAGAAAACAATAACAGCCTTATCCGTGCTTACATTGGACCGTCCCGCTTTGACAGTGCTCCCCAATTAGAAGCCTTGAGAGGACTGGAAGAACTTCTATGGCTCTACCACAACTGCTTCTTACCTTGTATGCGTCTGAGCGAAAAGTCCATCTCTGCAGAAGGTAAGCCTCGAAGAAGCTTTGATTCCGCTCAACCTCCGCTCGATCGTCTTCTGGCTTCTGATCTTTCGGATAAAGTCAGACTCACAGAATTATTTGAATTCAGGAAAACAATCAATCCGCTTTTGTTACGTGAGAAAATTGACCAGTCTATTGAAAAGCTGTTGGCATTGCCTTGTTTGGGTCGATTGGAAAAGGTCAATTTTTATAAGACAAAATTGAATGTTAAAGAACCTTCGGTAACATTATCATTTGAACCAATGGAGACCGTTCGGTAACATTATCATTTGACTTGACACGGCCAATTCATTTTGCCTGAAAACCCGCCTACAATTCCCCCTCCTGAACAAGCAGCAAATACTCCGGTCTAACATCCTGCTTGATTCCAAGGGGCGACTGAAGCCACAAACCCGGGGATCCGGGCAATCGTCGCACAATGTGCCATGGTTTGCACGAAAGCATCACTTTTCAGTCCTGTGCGGTACAATTGAGGTTACAAAAAATACAAATTATGACGATCAGTGAATTCTCAATCCCCTTCAAATATAAAACCAATCGGTCCAGCCCGATCAAGTGGGTTACAGGTCACGCCCTGCACCACTGGCCAATTTTCCTGCTGGCCTTAATTGGTGCTATCGGCAACGCCGCCCTGGCTTCAGTCCCCGCAATCGAATTTGGCCGGGTGTTTAACAACCTCACTTCCGGGTCTCCATCCACTGACCTCTTCCTGCGCAGCGCAGTCATGATAGGGATCACTCAGACAGTCCGGGGATTGATGCAATTCATGCGCAATTTTGGCTTCGAAGTCACCGCTCAAATGATCGAAAGGGATGTGCGCGAGGAATTTTACATCAGCCTGCTCGGTAAGAGTATGACTTTTCACAGTCTGCAGTCTATCGGCGACCTGATGGCTAGAGCCACTAACGATATTCGTGAAGTCAATTACATTTTCAGCCCGGGTATCAACATGGTTTTCGGTTCATTGAACTTTCTCTTTATCCCCCTGACCATTGGTGCCTCAATTCATCCGACATTGTTAATCACACCCGTAGTATTCATCATCGCTTATTTCATCTCGATATGGCACTACCTGAGGATTCTTAAGCCGGTAACAACCGAAATTCGTTCCAGCTTTGGCAAAATGAACAGTCGCCTCACTGAGGATATCGACGGGGTTGAAACTGTCAAGGCAGCTGCACAAGAAGAGAATGAGATCGCTCTTTTCCGAAAAAACACGCAAGCCTACCGCGATGCAATGATTAAGCAAGGTGACATCGAAGCACGTTTTCTTCCTCTGCTTCTATTGGCACTCGCAATGGGCTTTGGTTTGCTACACGCATTGATCCTCGCACGTCAAGGTCAGATCGAACTGGGTTCTGTAGTCACCTATTTCAGCGCGCTGTCGATGCTGGGTTTCCCCACCAATACTTCCATCCGCTCCTATTCGATGATTTCTTCTGGTTTGGCTGGCGCAAGACGCTTATTGAACCTGATGAACACCGAAAACAATCTGGATGAGAATACCGAAGGTCACGTTGCAGTTATCCAGGGAAAAGTTGAATTTAAAGATGTCTGTTTCGCCTACGAAGAAGGCAGTCCTGCACTGAACGACTTAAATTTCTCTGTCGAACCGGGTCAGACTGTCGCCATTGTCGGACAGACAGGCTCGGGTAAAACCAGCCTTATCCGTCTGATAAACCGCACATACGATCCGCTGGAGGGACAGGTATTGATCGATGGTATCGACTTGCGTGAGTGGAAGTTAGACAGTCTTCGCGGTCAGATTTCCATCATCGAACAAGATATCTTTCTCTTTTCCAAAAGCATCACGGAGAATATAGCTTTTGGTAAGCCCAATGCGACAACAGATGAGATCATGTTAGCGGCTCAAAAAGCACAGGCTGATGGTTTTATTGGTGAGTCCGATGACGGCTACGATTCGGTTATCGGTGAGAGAGGCGCGACTTTGTCCGGCGGTCAACGCCAACGTCTGGCCCTCGCCCGCGCTTTTCTGACTGACCCGCGAATCCTGATTCTGGATGACTCCACCAGCGCGATCGATAGCCAAACTGAAGACGAAATTCAGCGCGCCATCAAAACCGCCTCACAAGGACGGACGACCTTCATTATCACTCACCGCCTGTCTCAGATCCGCTGGGCTGACTTGATCATCGTCATGCGCAAAGGTCACATTTCCGCCATTGGTAATCATGACGATCTTATGAAGACCTCGCCAGCCTACCAGGCAATCTTTGGGGAGGCATAGCGTGGGTTTTCATCGAGGTCTCTCAAGCGAATCGTACGATCGCATTTACAGCAACAAAACACTGCTTCGGCGAATATGGGCCTACACCCATCCGTACAAAAAACAACTGATTATCATTCTTCTGGTTGTCATCATCCAGGCTATCACCGGGGCCTTGCCGCCCCTGCTGGTTTCCCGGGTACTGGACACCACACTTACCGATAGCTCAGCTCTCAACATCTTTATTCTGCTGGTGAGCGCAGTAATTGTCATCGAGGTGCTGGGATACCTCTTTTTCTACATACTGCGCCGGCTAATGGTTCGGGTTATCGGCTACGTCATCCGCGACCTGACAGTGGACGCTTTTGCAGCCTCTCTCAGGCAGGACCTTGCTTTTCATGACAATCTTTCCTCCGGTCGAATCGTCTCCAGGATAACGACCGACAGCGAAGACTTCTCCATGCTCATCAGCCTGACAACTGATGTACTTTCAAGTGTGCTGCAATCTATCGTTGTGGCAATCATTTTGTTCAGGACGGAATGGCGCCTGGCCGCAGGCTTAATGGCTTTCATTCCGATCGTCGTTTTGATTGTTGCCAGCTATCGAAAACTCGCACGCAAGGTCACCACCCGCGGCATGCGTGCCATGGCGAACGTCAATGCAACTATAAAAGAAACTATCAGCGGCATTTCTATCGCAAAAAACTTCCGCCAGGAAGAAGCCATTTACGATGAATTCCAGGAATCGAACAAATCATCTTTTAAAGTCAATGTTCAACGGGGTTTAGTCCTTTCACTTGTCTTTCCCACCATGCGCACACTCAGCGGGATTACCGTCGCCCTGTTAGTCTATTACGGCGCGCTTTCTGTCGTACAAGGTTTGATGACAGCGGGCGCCTGGTATTTGATCTTGCTCTCCAGTGACCGCTTCTTAATGCCAATCTTGAGTGTCACTTCCTATTGGACACAGGTTCAGACTGGTTTGTCTGCAGCTGAAAGAATTTTCGCACTGATCGACAGCGAACATAGTGTGAAGCAAATCGACTCGCTCAAGGTTGCTGAAATCAAAGGGAAAATTGATTTCAATAACCTTTGCTTCAGATATTCCACCGGGGCAACGGTTTTAGAAAACTTCGATCTGCACCTGCGACCGGGCGAAAATATCGCTATTGTGGGTCATACTGGCGCCGGGAAGTCTTCTATCGCCAGGCTCGTTGCTCGTTTTTATGAATTCCAACAGGGCGAGCTGCTGATCGATGACATTGACATCCGCCGTTTCGACCTGACCAACTTGCGCTTGCACATGGGGATTGTAAACCAGGTGCCGTTTCTATTTGAAGGCACGATCGAAGACAACATCCGTTTCTCGAAACCAGACATTCCCAGGGAAGAAATTCTGCAGTTCTCGCAAATGATTGGCAATGGAGAATGGCTCGAAACCTTTTCTAATGGTCTTGATACGCAGGTGGGAGAACGGGGAGCTCAAATATCCATGGGGCAGCGCCAGTTGGTCGCTTTGATGCGCATCCTGGTTGTGAAACCATCGATTTTTATTCTCGATGAAGCCACTGCCAGCATCGACCCATTCACGGAACAACAGATCCAGGAAGCCTTGAACCTGATACTCAGCCGTTCGACCAGCATCCTGATTGCTCATCGACTTTCAACTGTCAAATCAGCCGACCGCATCCTCGTGGTTGACCACGGTCAGATCCTGGAAGAAGGCACTCACGACGAATTGCTGGCAACCAGCGGTCACTATGCCAACCTCTACAACACATACTTCCGTCACCAATCCCTTGAATACGTTGAAGAAATCGGCGAATATCTTAAAGATTGACGCGAACTAACCCACCTCCAACTTTCTATACAATAACGTTTGTGAGTATTGCGATCATTGAACTTATTTTAGCTCGAATAACCCAGAAAATTGCCTGGTCTATCACTAACCCGCTGCGGTGCAAATAAGTTAGAATACCCTTGAAATGAAAAAAGTAATCTTAGCTCTCAGCGGCGGTGTTGACAGCGCTGTCGCTGCGGTCCTCCTGCAGCGACAAGGGTTTGCTGTCCAGGGTCTCAACCTGCAGACCTGGGGAGAAGACGATCAGCGAGGGAACGTGACTGACCTTGCTGAAAAGCTCAACTTCCCAGTCGAATTTCTGGATGTCAGGCAAACATTTCGAGATCAGGTCGTTCAGCCCTTCATCGATGCCTATCAGGGCGGACTGACCCCCAGCCCCTGCGTTTTTTGTAACCGACAAATTAAATGGAGCGAAATTCTGCGCAAAGCCGATCAGACCGGTGCGGAATATGTCGCTACCGGTCATTACGCCCGTTTGAGACAAACTGAGGACGGGCTAACTCAGATTTGGAAGGCTGCAGACTCAGCCAAAGATCAGAGTTATATGCTCGCTTTTTTAACCCA
>JBBAES010000099.1:0-5753 GCA_041655815.1 Anaerolineaceae bacterium | reverse complement strand
AGAATCAGACTGCTCAACGGCTGGACTAAAGCCCAGCCGCACGAAGTGGGCTTGCCTCCCTCCGTCAAGATCAACATCAGCCTGCTTAGCGGCTGGACTAAAGACCAGACGTACGGAGGAGGTTCGTCACTCTCTGCCAAGATCAGAATCAGACTGCTCAACGGCTGGACTAAAGACCAGACGTACGGAGGGGGCTTGCCTCCCTCCGTCAAGATCAACATCAGCCTGCTTAGCGGCTAGATTAGAACCCAACTGTACTGAGGGTCCCTTGTCCTTCCGCCAAGATCAGAATCAGTCTGCGCAGCGGCTTGACTAAAACCCAGCCGTACGGAGGGGGCTTGCCTCCCTCCGCCAAGATCAGAATCAGACTGCTCAACGGCTGGACTGAAGCCTAGCCGTACGGAGGAGGATCGTCTCCCTCCGCCAAGATCAGAATCAGACTGCTCAGCGGCTCGACTAAAGCCCAGCCGTACGGAGGGGGCTTGCCTCCCTCCGCCAAGATCAGAATCAGACTGCTCAACGGCTGGACTGAAGCCTAGCCGTACGGAGGAGGATCGTCTCCCTCCGCCAAGATCAGAATCAGACTGCTCAGCGGCTGGACTAAAGCCCAGCCGTACGGAGGGGGCTTGCCTCCCTCCGCCAAGATCAGAATCAGACTGCTCAACGGCTGGACTGAAGCCCAGCCGCACGAAGGGGGATCGCCTCGCTCTGCCAAGATCAGCATCAGCCTGCTTAGCGGCTAGATTAGAACCCAACTGTACTGAGGGTCCCTTGTCCCTCCGCCAAGATCAGAATCAGACTGCTCAGCGGCTGGACTAAAGCCCAGCCGTACGGAGGGGGCTTGCCTCCCTCCGCCAAGATCAGAATCAGACTGCGCAGCGGCTTGACTAAAACCCAGCTGTACGAAGGGGGATCGTCTCCCTCCGTCGAAAATCGAATTTATTCGCAATGCGCCTGGACCAAGTCACAGTCCTGACTCGATTTAGGTAATGTGCACCCAGACTTTTTCGAGCTGGTCTGCCTGCTGTGGGAACTGAAGTCTTTTGCACCCGTTCCAGAAGGGAAGTCCTAAGAATTAGCCCTTAATGCGCATAGCCACAGAGGAGTGTTGATTGTAAGAGATAATGGGCAAGGTAGAAAATTCCCAAAAACAGTTGCCACACTGATTTAAAACGCTGATTGTTCAAAGAGAGGTGGTAGGGTGGTAACATTCAGACAATGGTAGAGAAGCTTCAATAGAGAAGCTTCAATAAGGTAAGTCTATTATCAATTGTTGAGATCGAAACTTTGGGACGATAAATGTGATGCAGTAGTACGAAAGTGATTGTTGGGGATTATATGTTAGGTCGAAATCACCGAAAACCGACTGTGATACTGTAATGGGGAGTTTGATTGTCGGAGGTAATTTGTGAGGCTCGAAACCCCCGAACGATGGCTTTCATACTACAGATAGTTTCATTCTGCCTGCCGTTTGGTGCTTTGACCTACAGTGAGAAGATGAACCGGGTTTTCGACATTAAGATGTGGAAAAACTGGGACGTCAACAGACCAGGAAACGACAGGCGAGTTGTTGTCTTTACTCGATCACCGGCATGGTCAGAAGGTGGAAAGCGAGGGTTTCAAGGTCACGAGCTTTCTTGCTGGTGCCAAGATCTGCCAGGATCTCGTCGATATGGGCTTTTATGACCGGGTCATTCTCCAGTATGCTGTTGAAATCCTGCCCTTCATCCAACAGATCGCCCAATCCGAGGTGATCGTAGAGTTCACTGACAACACCGTAGCCCCATTGGTCCGAAATCTTCAATTCATCCGCCAAATCCCTGCGCCCAATTGAAAAGATGATTGCCAGTCGCGCAATTTCTGCCTGCCGATTGGTCAGCCCCGGATAACTTCTGGAACGCAATATGAGACGCTCCCTGGGTATAGAAAAATTTGCTTTCCAGGCGTCATCCAATCCGAGGGGGGTATAAACCGGTTTGCCTTCAGCGGCGAATGTGATTGCCCATCCCAGAGAAGTTTTGATTTCCTGCTTGTATAACAAGCCAGCGATAGCGCTATCAGGCATAAATTTGAAGAAATCAGGCTGTTGTCTTGCGCAGAGTCCAAGCACCTTTAGTTTCGGCGAGACATCTTCCAGGGTTTTTCCAATGTCTCTCAGATCGCTAACATTATCGAGATCAAGGACAATACCATCAACAATAAGGCTAGGTTGACTCAAAACCTGGACCAATTCTGTAGAACTGGATGCCTCAGCCACTACACGGGTGCGCCAATCGCGCACTACAAGCAAAGACATCCAGTCCAACACGTAGGCATCTTCACTATACAAAGCGACCAGAATATCTCTTTTCAAAGTAAACCTCCAAACAGGATTTGATGAATTATAATAGCAACGAAGTCCAACCTCACAAGGAGATAAGATGAAGAAAAATATTGCGGTCTTGACAAGTGGTGGAGATGCGCCTGGAATGAATGCGGCAATTCGAGCTGTGGTACGCACTGGCATTGCTAAAGAGTGGGATGTGTATGGGATCCGCAATGGTTATCAAGGTTTGATTAACGGTCAGTTTGACCGTATGAGTACCCGAGATGTCGGTGGAATTTTACAGCAGGGCGGTACGATTTTGGGTAGCGCCCGTTGCGATGCATTCATGACCGTAGAGGGGCGTATCGAGGCGATTCGCAGGCTTAATCAACGTGCTGTCGAAGCGCTGGTTGTCATTGGTGGTAATGGCTCACAAGCTGGTGCATATGAGCTTTACAAGATGGGATATCCGGTGGTTGGCGTTGCCTCCACAATCGATAACGACCTGGTTGGTTCTGAAATCACGATCGGTGTCGATACCGCCTTGAATATTGCGCTGGAAGCGATTGACAGGTTGAAAGTCACAGCTTCATCCCACCAACGTGCCTTCATCCTCCAGGTGATGGGTCGCAAGTGTGGTTATCTTGCCCTGGCTGCCGGCCTTGCTGGTGGAGCGGAAGCCATCACCGTACCGGAAAGAAAGACTGATCCAGAAGAAATTGCAGAAAAGCTGCGTCTTGCCTATGAAAAAGGCAAAAACCATGCCATAGTCGTGGCAGCTGAAGGCGCTGATTACAATGCTGCCAAATTGACGGAGTTCTTCGTCGCGCATAGAGACCGGCTGGGTTTTAGCGTACGATCAACAATTCTTGGACACGTTCAGCGAGGTGGAGAACCGGGGGCTTCGGACCGAATTTTGGCTTCCAAGTTAGGTGCGGGCGCGGTTCAAGCCATTGTCAGAGAGGAATACGGCGTTCTAATTGGTCTGAACAAGAACGTTGTGACAGCCACTCCCTATGAAGAAATTATTGGAAAGGTCAAAGAACTCGACGAAAGTTTGTTTGAGCTCGTCCGTTTGTTGGACTAAGGGTGATATTGACAGGCCGTTATTCTGATCATTAAAGAATAATGAAAGCCTATTTCATTCTCAAATAAGCTTCAATGAAACCATCCAGGTTGCCGTCCAAAACAGACTGCGTGTTGCCAGTTTCATACTCCGTGCGGTGATCTTTAACCATCTGGTAGGGGTGGAGCACATAAGACCTTATTTGGCTGCCCCATTCTACTTTTTTGAACTCACCCTTTAAATCTGAGATTTCTTCAGCGTGTGCTTGCTGCTGCAATTCAAAGAGGCGTGATCTAAGCACTTTGAGGGCAGACTCTCGGTTTTGTGTTTGGGAACGCTCGTTTTGACAAGTAACCACCAACCCTGTTGCAAGGTGGATAATGCGCACCGCGGTCATGTTCTTCTGAACATTTTGTCCACCGGCACCTGAAGATTTATAAACCTCGATTTCGATATCTTCGGGGCGAATGACGATCTCATCGTTATCGTCGATTTCTGGCAGAATTTCGACCAAAGCAAAAGAAGTATGCCGGCGATGGGCAGAATCAAAAGGTGACAGTCTTACCAAACGATGAACCCCTTTTTCCGCCTTAAGATAACCATAGGCGAGGTTACCAGTTACCGAAATGGTAACCGACTTGATTCCAGCTTCCTCACCAACCGTTCGGTCTAATATTTCTGTCTTATACCCGCTGTTTTCCGCCCAGCGTAAATACATTCGCTCAAGCATGCCTGCCCAATCCTGTGAATCCGTACCTCCTGCACCTGCGTGAATTGCCAAAATCGCGTTTCCGCGGTCATACTGTCCGGAAAGAAGTAAGGTGATTTCTTTTTTCGCGACCTGGTCTTCCAGGTTATCAACCTGTTGGCTGATCTCATCGGTCAGGCTGCCGTCATCAAGTTCGAGCAAGGCCGAAAGACCCCCTACCTGGGATTGCAGCGACGTCCATTCTTCTATCTGGTCATCGAGGTAAGCGATGCGTTTCATCACCGACTGGGCTTGTGTGGAGTTGTCCCAAAAGCCAGTCTCTTCACTTTGTTTGTGTAATTTGGATAATTCTTCAGCCTTTTTGGCTAAGTCAAAGATGCTCCAGGAGAGAATTGAATTGTTTTTCCAGGGCTTTAGTGCGTTCGGTTAGTTCTGTCATACTAATTTCCTTCGTTCTTCGTAAAAATGCTGTCGATGAACGACGCTTTGTCGAACAACTGCAGGTCCTCGATTTTCTCACCCAGGCCGGCGTAGATTACCGGCAGGCTAAGTTGATCTTTAATGGCAAAGACCATGCCACCCTTCGCCGATGTGTCCAGTTTGGCCAGGATCGCGCCGTTCAGATTGACCGCTTTACCAAAAGCCTCAGCCTGTGTGAGCGCGTTCTGACCGGTAGTGGTGTCAATAACAATCCAGGAATGGTGCGGAGCCCCAGGCAGGGCTTTATCTGCCACGCGATAGACCTTCTTGATCTCTTCCATCAGGTTGTAACGGGTGTGCAGACGACCGGCAGTATCGATGAGGACAACGTCGATATCGCGGGCAATCGCGGCGCTGATGCCGTCATAGGTTACCGCGCCTGGATCACTGTCTTGTTGACCTGTGATAATGGGGACGCCGACACGATCAGCCCAAATTTCAAGCTGATCGGCTGCTGCCGCTCGGTAAGTGTCAGCCCCAACCAGTAACACTGATTTACCCATATTTTTGTACCTGGCAGCCAGTTTGCCGATAGATGTCGTCTTTCCGGAGCCGTTCACGCCGGCAACCATGATTACAGTCGGTTTATGTGAAAAATCGGGTTCTTGCGCATCAAAAAGAAGCCTGGCAAGTTCCTCCTTTAGCAGGGATTCCAGTTGGGAAGTACGGGTAAGACCGAGTTCATCCGTCTTCTCAATGGCAGTGTCGACCAGGTTAAGTGTTGTTCGGACGCCCACATCCGCCTGGATGAGCAATTCCTCCAGGTCATCAAAAGTTTGATCGTCGATTTCAGTTGCGCCGAACAACGTGGCAATTTTGCCAAAAGTCGTTTCTCGTGTTTTTTGAAGGCTGTCACGCCATTTATTAATCAGATTGTCCATAGCCCCGGATTATATCATTCAGTTTGTTGTGACTGGGCAAGCTGCCCACAACCCGCATCTATCTCAATACCGCGTCGCGAGCGGATTGAACAGGGAATGCCGTAGTCCTTTAATACTTCCGCGAACGCATTTACACGTTCTTGCGTTGAGCCGGGAATTGGGTATTCCTTACTGGGGTTGAGGGCTATCAAATTAACGTGGCAGAGAATTCCTTTTATCAACCCGATCAGTTGCTTTGCCTGGGTCTCGCTGTCATTCACATCCTGGATCAAAGCGTACTCAAAAGTGATTCTGCGGCGGGTGACCTCTGCG
>JBBAES010000098.1:0-5766 GCA_041655815.1 Anaerolineaceae bacterium | reverse complement strand
CAATTATTAGAAACCGCGGTTGAAGACTTCCGCAACCTGGGCTTTGATCGCGTGGTTGGCCGTCCTTTTATCTGGAGCGCTCATCCTGAACGACAATACCACGGGGTGCCCGAAATGTATGATCGGTTGGGTTTCGAAAAGGTTTCGGAAGTTAACGGTGTTAGCACCTATATACTTGAACTAAAATAAGGTCACACTATCAGTCCGGGGGCACCCTTTTATCTCCGAAAGCAAGAAACATAAATTTGTAGGGGTAGAGTCGCCCCAGTCTACCATTTTGTATGGGATGAGAGCAGTTTAAATATTGTCTGCAATCAAGCCTGCCAATCGCCGATGCCCTTCCAGGCGTGGTCCAGGTGTTCTGCCAAAACATCCTTCAATTTGTATTTAACGGTCTGCCGGACAGCCATCATCAGCTCTACTCCACCGATTTCATGGATGCGTTGACCAATTGCTTTGGCTTCCCGATGATGGTATCGGAAATCAAAGGGACCTCCTGGAGCCAACGATATAAAATCGTCCGTCTTGCCAATTTGAACAAGTTGGTCAATCATCTTTTTGACCTCAGCCTTACGTTGAGGATCAAGTGCTCTAATCTCGGGTTCACCCAAAATTCTATTGATGATGCTCATAATCGCTCCTCTTTCCTTTCCCAATTATAGTAGAAAGTTAAACAAACGAAAGAAGCTATCAATGAGCGAATAATTAAATATTTACAGGAATTTTATTGGATGGCGTCGCCTCAGAAGGAATTGGTTCCACTGAAATTGTCTTATACAATACCTGCTGGTGTTTTCTGACGGCCCCAGAACAAAGATCAATAGTGAATGATGGTGTCGCGGACCTCGCCCCACTTCAGGGCGTCGGCGATGCCTTCTTCAATACTTTTTTCTGCCTGCCATCCAAGCAATCGTTTAGCCTTGTTTGCATTGGCGTAAGCCCCGGCGGTATCCCCGGGTCTGGGCGGCTGGATCGAGACGGGCAGCTGCTTGCCGACCACATTCTCGAAAGCAACCAGAAATTCTTTGACTGTGACACCATTGCCAGTGCCAAGGTTGATTACCGCATACTCGCTTTGCTCTTCAGACCCTTCGGTAATGGCTTTATCAAAATTTTCCAATGCCTTGAGGTGTGCCAGCGCCAGGTCCCACACGTGTAAGTAATCGCGAATGCCCGAGCCATCGCGGGTTGGCCAGTCGATGCCGGTAAGATTGAAGACCGGTTCCCTTCCCTGCGAAACTTCCACCAACTTGCCGATCAGGTGGCTGGGATGCTGAATATGCAGCCCGGTGCGCATCTTGGGGTCAGAACCAATCGGGTTGAAGTAGCGCAGCGCGATCGCTTGCATGCCATAAGCGAGGCAATAATCTTTCAAGACCATTTCCATCATAAATTTGGTGCGTGCATAGGGACTCAAAGGTCGTAAAGGGGATTCCTCGGTGACCATAAAGCCTGGGACGACATCATAGATTGCTGCTGAAGAACTGAAAACCACACGCGGAAATCCAAGATCTGCCAGGGTTTTGAAAAACTCCAGCGACTTGACCACATTTTCGCGGTAATAGTCGTAAGGGCGCGAGACCGATTCTGGCACTACGATCAGGGCAGCGCAATGGATGGTGCCCTGGATATCAGGATGGTCTGAAAAAATCCTTCGGACCATTGCCCGGTCTGCGATATCCGCTTCGTAAAAAATTCGGTCTCGGGTAAATTCCCGCCTGCCTGTCACCAGCGAGTCGAGAATGATCGGTGTGTGCCCATGGTCGAGAAAAACCGATGCGATTGTACTGCCGATATATCCTGCCCCACCTGTGATCAGAACTTTCATAGGACCTCTGTAGTTTCTTTCTGATTGTACTCCATCGGGTTGCTGGCAGTCACTTCTCTCACCGTTAGCAGGATCAAAAAGCCAACGATCAGGAAAGCGAGAATGGAGCCAATTCCCCAGTATTGTCCGGCCTGCTCAGCTGCCAGGTCTGCCATTCCACGGTTGACATAGTAATTGTAGGCGTTATAAGAGATCGCTCCAAACACGAAGGGACCAACGAAGGTGGATGTACGCCCAGCGACGCTGAGAAACCCGTAAAACTCGGTTGTTTTGCTCTCTGGTGCCAGCTGACTGACCATTGTACGGCTGACTGCCTGGGCGCCGGAAAGTGAAAATCCGGCAAAAGCCCCAACAATAAAAAACCCAATCATGTCATTGACAAGATAAAGTCCGGCTAAAGAAACGATCAGGATCAGTAAAGAAATGATTATCGCGCGCTTGCTGCTCTTTTGGTCGGATATTTTGCCGAAAAAGAGCGCGCCCAGTGCGCCAGTGATGTGGATGATGATCACAAAAATGATCAGTTGCACCTGATTGAGACTAAATAGGGTGCCCCCAATGATTGCGGCAAAATCCATCAGCATCATGATCCCGTCGTTATAAATCAAAAAAGCCACCATATAGCGCAAGAATTCTTTGTATCTGCGAATATCGATAAAAGTATTCGCCAGGTGTTTAAAAGAAACCGACAACAAAGTCTCCCCTTCGGGGATGGGTAATACTGGGGAAAGTTCCTTGACTTTGAAAAAAGTTGGCAGGGATGAAAGCGCGAATATCGCCGCGGTGAGCAGGAAGGTGTAGGGAATAAAGGCGTCTCCGATCAACTGCATCGGCACGACAGCAATCAACAGGGTGGCGATACCTCCCAACATGCCAATTGCCCAGCCCTTACCTGAAATATAGCCAATGGTTTCAGCGGTTGAGACATCCACCAGTAATGCGTCATAGAAAACCTGTGCTCCCCGATAACCGATTTCAGCCATGATGAAGAAAACCATTGCCATAACAACGTCACCCGGTCCAACAAAGAAAAGCAGAGCGGTGAAGATCACCGAGATTGCCGTAAAGAACACAAGAAATAGTTTCTTTGAACGCGAGGAGTCTGCGATTGCACCAAGTATGGGTGAGATCAAGGCGACAGCAATGGCAGCGATGCCTACCGACCAGCCCCAAAGCCTTGTGCCTTCGGCTCCGCCCACAACAACATTTTTAAAATAGGCAGAAAAAACCGCCAGAAGAATGACAGCGGCATAAGCGGAATTGCCAAAATCGTAAAGATACCAGGCATGTCTCGCTTGGCGGGCAGGCTTGGTGTTTTCGAGTAAATCCTTGGGTGTTAAGTTCATTGTATTGTCCGTTCTGAGCAAAGTAATTTAATGCGTTATGGTTGCTTATTGTATCAAATATAACCCGATACCATCAGAATGGATGTGGGGCTGCAGGCTAGTTTAAGAGACCCCGTATTAAAAAGAAAAATAAATTGATCGTGCTGGTTGCTCTGGATTTTGTGCTGAAGTACCGTGAGAGGGATTAGGTGAGCTTTGTTCGAATGTTCCCCTTTACCTGTTAGTTAATCAGCCGTCGCACGCTCGAGGTTAAAACGAATCAGGTCTGCTACCAGCTTCTGGTCCAGTGGTTCCAGATAGGATATCTGGATTGTGCCTTTTCGAGTGTTATGGTTTCGCAGCCTGTTCTCGAAATGAACAATCGCATCCGTGCCCGGGTACAACCCCAGGTGCCCTTTTTGGGCAGCAAAGTGCAAAATTATTTTACCGTTCTTCTTCAACGTTGGGATACCATAGCTGATGTGCTGTTCCAGGCCGGGATCAATCCCCAGGGCTATTTCGCGGACTTTGAGCAGAAAAGCCTGAGACAATTCAGGGCTATCTTGAATATACCGATCGATGTGGTTCTCCATGTCGCCTCCAGCTCTAATTACTGCCCTGAATAGTACATCCTGTTTGCTGTGACTGTAAGATTTTTTATAGCCTTTTTTACAGGTAAGCATTTCAAGCTTCCGATTCCCTGCTATAATGCAAAAAAGTGAACGTCGATATTCGCTCTACCGTTTTTGTCATCGCGATCCTGGCAGCAATTGGTGCGGTCATTCTGATTTTGCGCGCCCGTCACGCCATCCGCAGAGGCAAAAATATACCTTTCTTCTACAAAAAACGTCAGCTGTACGAAACAGGCATTCGCCTGGTCCTCTTGTCACTCGTGCTTGGATTTTTAGCTTATGCCTCGCTGCGATGGGGTGAGGGGTTGGTTTACCAATATTTTCCGCCGACCTTGACACCCTCCCTGACTCCAACCATCACACTGACTCCAACCATCACCCTTACGCCCACGCTAACGCTCACCCCAACCATCACCAACACACCATCCGTCACAAACACACCTTCCCTACCGGATGAAGTTATTGATCAATTTGAAGCCATTGGCACCCCGCAGGACGATTATCTGTTCAGTACCATCAAATTCTCTACTGAAATCGATGATGACCTGCAACCAATCGACACCGCTAACGAGTTTGAAAACCCCCTGCAGGTCATCTTTGGTAGTTACAGTTACAACTTTATGACCAACGGGATTCAATGGGCTGAGGTTTGGGTGAGGGACGGCGAAATTATTCAATACAACGTGGGCACCTGGCAGGGTCAAAGCGGAGGGTACGGTGTCAGCCGGTTGGAACTGCCCGCCGAAGAGTGGCTGCCCGGACAATATCAATTACAGTTCTTTATCGGCACCGATTGGATTATGAGCGGGTATTTCCGCATTCTGGGCAACCCGCCTACTGCCACACCAACGATCACACCCACGTTAACGCTGACTCCCAGCCTTACGCCCACCCCGACCAACACGCCCCTGCCAACTGTCACGCCAAGGCCAAGCAACACCCTTCAACCTTAATCAGGGTAAATCAGATGTAACGTGTTTTCGGAAAACCGGTCGCAAGAGAAGCGGCTACTTCGGCTGCCACCCTGGCGTTGTTTTTCAGCAAGGCTATGTTGGTTTGCTTGCTGGAACCTTCGCTGAGCGCACTGACCCGCTCCAACAAATAAGGAGTAACCGCGTTGCCGCAGATACCGTCCTGTTCAGCCTGGGCTAAGGCTTCTTCTATCCATCTGTCAACCACGTTGCGAGAAATGGCCGCATTTTCAGGTGGCGGCACGACCAGCAAAATTCCACTCTCAAGTCCCAGCTGCCAATGCTCCCTGGCAACTTGCGCGGCCTCTTCAGGTGATTCGACCCGGGCATTCAGGCGGATACCGCTCGAGGTGGAATAAAAGGCTGGCAGCTCCTCGGTTTGATAACCGATAACGGGCACCCCCTGGGTTTCCAGGTATTCCATGGTGGCCGGCAGGTCTAAAATCGCCTTCGCGCCGGCACAAACCACCATCACAGGGCAACGCCCCAGTTGGATCAGATCGGCAGAGACATCCATCTGGTTGCCGCGGTGCACTCCGCCAATCCCACCGGTAGCGAAGACCCGGATGCCTTGTTTTTCCGCCACAAACATGGTCGCCGCAACCGTTGTTCCCCCGATTTCGCCTTTCGCAAGAGCAACTCCAAAATCACGCAGGCTGATTTTTCGGGGGTTCTCCGCCTTTGCCAGCCGCTCCAATTCAGGCTCGCTCAAGCCGACCCTGACCTTGCCATCCAAAATAGCGATCGTGGCGGGAGTGGCTCCCCATTCACGCACAACCGCTTCCATCGCCCTGGCAAGCTCAAGGTTCTCGGGTTTGGGCAAACCATGCGTGATAACGGTCGATTCCAGAGCGACAATTGGCTGACCATAGCGTTTGGCTCTGGCGACTTCGTGACTGAGTTGGTAGGGGGTGGGTTTTGGGGAAGGTTGCATTGTTGTCATGGATCAATTTTACAATGTAAGCCCTGTTTTTTACAATCCATTTCCCCTTACAAACAGGATGCGCGCT
>JBBAES010000097.1:0-5766 GCA_041655815.1 Anaerolineaceae bacterium | reverse complement strand
TACCAGCCAAACTGAGACGCATATTTGATCGCTACAGTAACAACGAAAAAGCCCTCTTCGACGCCGGAATCCATTACGCGATTGAACAAATCATGGACCTGATCGCCAATGACGTGCGCGGCATTCATCTTTACACGATGAATAATGTCGAAATCGCCACCCGTGTCAGCGACGCGATTCAAAATATCATCACGGCAGAAAATAACACTTTGTAATCCCCAGCCGCAAGCGCCAAAATGCTTTTGCCCACAAACCTTTGACTCTTCTCAAAGGGCTTGTCAACCAGCTAAAGTAGTTTTCTTAAAATAGTAAAAAATTATGTGGTGAAATGAGAGTTTTTTAAGCTTAGGCCCACTTTATCAACGCCCTCCTTGCACCAATTGACAAATCCTGAACCTGACTGATTGAACCTGCTTCGGTCTACTTACCCCACCAGACCTCATGGGGCCAGGCCTTTGCATACGAATGTAAAATCAGATCGACCGTATTGTTGAACTTTGCGTCGATTACCTGCAGTTGCGGATGATGACGATAGAACTCGACACTGCGCGCGATGCCCTCTCGGAAGGGCACCGTGCAGGCAAACTCAGGCACCAGAGCTTTGATCTTGCTGTTATCCAGGATAAAACTATGTGCCTTGTCGCCCAATAAGCCCTGGCCCCACTCTGGATCAAATTGGGCAATTAAATCCGAAGGCACATGCACGATCTTTGCCTCCGTGCCCACTGCTTCAGCCAACTTCTGGACAATCTGATTCCAGGTCTGCCATTCATCGGAAGTGATGTGATAGGCCTGCCCGATTGCCTCCGCTTTGCCAAACAGCCCTACGAAACCTTTGGCAAAATCACTGCTGTGAGTCATGGTCCAGATTGAGGTGCCATCGCCGTAGACAATCACTGGTTTCCCCCGCAGCATGCGATCAACAAAGGTCCAGCGTCCAGTTACAGGAATATAGCTTTCATCGTAGGTATGAGAAGGGCGCACGATCGTTACAGGAAACCCTTCATCGCGATACGCGCGCATAAACCGTGCTTCACTGGCCGCTTTGTCTCGTGAGTATTGCCAGACGGGGTTGTCGAGTGGTGTCTCTTCGGTCACCGGCAGGGTCTCGGGTGGGGTCTGATATGCCGAAGCTGAACTGATGTAGATATATTGGGAGGTGCGCCCTCTGAATAAATTGAGCATCAACCCGGCTTGTTCAGGGGTAAAGGTCAAAAAGTCAGCCACTACATCGAAATGGCGCCCAGCCAGCGCTTCCTGAACAGATTCAGGCTCTCTCACATCGGCCTGAACCAGTTCAGCCTCAGGCAAAGGCTCCCGAAGTGAGCTTTTGCCCCGGTTAAGCAGAGTGACTTTAAAGCCTCTCGCGATAGCAAGTTTGGAACAGTGATAACTGATCGTTCCGGTGCCTCCGATAAAAAGTACTTCCATGTGTCACCTCCAGGTTTTATACAGGTTTTGGGCTGACGGCTTTCCTACCGAAGAGGATCAGCCCGGTTAAAATCAGATATAAGACAGCTACAAGCAGCATCGCCGGGCGGATACCAACCAGGTCAGCCAGTGAACCTAAAGCAAAAGGTAACAAAAGAATGGCGACGCCGCTGGCCAGCGTGGTTGCGGAACCGGCAGCCGCTCGTGCCTGTCCGGCTGCATCGAAGGCAAGTGTGATCATGCTGGCATAGAGGTTGGCCACACTCAGTCCGGCTAAGAACAAACCAAGCAAGGTCCAGGCCTGGGTGCTGCCCAGCCAGAAAAAAGAAAAACCCAGCGCTCCTAAAGCAATAGAAGTGAAAAGAATCAAAAATCGATTGTACCTCTGCAAGAGCAACGAGCCAGCATAACGCCCAATAACCATTCCAACCAGGAAAAGGCTTACCCACTGGGTCGCCTGATCTTTGGCCATTGACAGCTGAGCCTGCAGATAATCTGATGCCCAGTAGATCATGCAAAATTCGATTGAAATCGAGACAACCAGTGCTACCCAGAACAACCAAAATTTTCCGGGTAATCTTCCGGATTGTATTTCTATATCTTTCTCACTCTTTTGATTCTTCCACGAGAATTGTGGGGTAACCAATACCCACAATCCAATCACTAGGGCCAGAGTAGTCATTATATAAACTGCCGGCCGCCAGGTGGTTGCCTGACTGCCGAAATAACCAACTGCAATTGGTGCAATCGTGCTCAAAACTGCCGAAAGAGTATTGGCCTCAGAAACCCCGACTTTGCTATGCTTGCTCATTTCATCAGAGAGGATAGCCGGATTTACCGCAACGATAAGGCCGCCAAGCAGGCCCATGATGAATAAACCTGTCAGGGTTACAGCCGGCTGCCTGCCCAAAACCAAAATTAGCCCGCCGATTCCCATACCGACCCCACCGAGGCCGAGCGCCTTCCATTCGGGCAGTTTTTTCAGGATGAAATGCCCGAACAGACCAACCACAACTATGCCTAGCGCCAGGGCTGAAGTGTGTATCCCGCTTTCAGTAAAGGAGAGCTCAAGTTCATCCCGCAGGTAAGCCACAGCCGGACCGGCGACATTGATGCTGTAGCCAAAAAAGGCCAGCATGAAATATACCAGCCATACTCTTAAACCCCGGGTGATTTTGGTTTGCTTCACAGCAAATTGCTCTTGAAAATCATCCTCCCTGTTTTTTGTCATCAGTCCTGCCTTCGAGCATTTCTTTGTACTTGGCTTCTCCCCAACGGTTGGCGTAACCGCTCCAGACGTTAAGGCTGATTAACAAACCTACCAGGGGCAACCCAAGCACTCCGATCAAAAAACCCCAGGTCAGTCCGTTGAGAACGCCCTGCCAGGCTGCTCCGCTGTAACCCAGCGCGGCAAGCACAATGGTTATCACGAGTACCGCCAATCCGTACCATTTGAGAAAGCCCAGATAACGCTTCCAGTTGTGACGGCTATAATCCTCTGATTTGAGGTCAGGGTTCTCGGGGTTGTTGTCCATTATTGGCAGATACTACTTCTTCAAAAAACTGGGCATTTTACGTACAAAATGGCAGGTATAGCCATGGGGACGCTTTTGAAGATAATCCTGATGATAGTCTTCTGCCTTCCAGAATTTGGACAGCGGCTCCAGCGTGGTAACAACCGGGCGTTGCCACTGCCCACTGGCATCTACTATCTTAATCATCGCTTTCGCAGCCTGTTTTTGTTCTTCATCGCGGTAGAAAATCGCCGAACGATAAGAAGCGCCAATGTCATTGCCCTGCCGATCAAGCGTGGTAGGGTCGTGCATACGAAAGAAGAAATCCAGCAAGTGAGGCAAATCCGTTTGGTCAGGGTTGAAGACGATTTTGAGAGCTTCGGCATGACCGGGATGATTTTGGTAGGTCGGATAATCATTTTCACCGCCAGTGTAGCCGGCATCGGTATCCAGCACCCCTGGCTGCTGGCGGAAAAGTTCCTCCATACCCCAAAAACATCCACCTGCCAAAACGATTTCGTCTGTGTGATTGTGTGTCATCATTTCATTATCCATATCCGAGGAATCTCAATAGGACTCCCAACACTTATCCATTCCATCCGAACTCCCATGTCAGTCCTCTCGCCGGTATGAGCTTTGTTAATCTTACTCTAACCTGGCATGAGCAAGAAAGAACCTGTCACACTTATGCCTCGTTAGCGGTTGGCCTGGTTCATTTTATGCTGTCGGTGATCGATTAAAGATCGATACAATTCCAAGCATCCAGCGCCCTTTCACCTAATGCTAATTTTCCACTTGCATTTCAATATAATTCGTGCTATTATTGGCTCTTGCTAATAATAAGGATTTTATGTCAAGGAAACCAAGCCTAAAAACTATACGCTCAGCACCTGCTGCTCGTGTCTTCTGCCCTTCTGAAAGCAATCTTTCCGATACACAAGGGAAGATCATCTTGTTGCTGGAAGAATGGGAAGCCCTGCGCCTGGTCGATTATATGCGGTTGGAGCAAACGGTAGCAGCCCTTTCAATGGCCATCTCTCGCCAGACTGTTCAAATGCTCCTCTCGTCAGCGCGGACCAAACTTGCCCGAGCCATAGTAGAAGGACTGCCCTTGCGCATTCAAGACAATCCAAAAAATACTAGCAAACAACACACACCATTTATGAAAAGGAATACACAAATGAAAATAGCAGTTACAACACAACACAACCAGGTTTTCCCACATTTCGGCCGCACTCCTGAGTTTTCCATTGTCACAGCAGAAGACGGCAAAATCGTCGAAGAAAATATCATCCCTGCTCCCGCTGAAGGGCACGGCGCATTGATCGGTTTCTTAGTTGACCAGGGCGTAGATGTCTTGATTTGTGGGGGAGTCGGTGGCGGAGCAGTGAATAGCCTTCGGGCATCTGGTATTCAAGTCTATGCCGGCGCGTCCGGCCCCGTCAAAGAGCAGGTCCTTTCGCTCCTTAGCGGCCAATTGCCTCAACAAGGTGACGCCGACTGCGACCACCACGGCGAGCATGACCATGAGCATCATCACGAGCACGGTCATGAAGGCGGCGACTGCGGTCATCATCAGGGGTAAATTGTTGCTTATGCCGGTCTCCTCTGGCTAGTTTGCTTAATAGTGCCGCCTGGCTCAGGCGGCACTATTGCGCTGTATGCACGTGGTAGCGTGGCTTAATAAATCGAATTTCTCCCAGAAGGTACAATAAAAGAGTCTTTATTCATCTGTTTCATTTTGAAAGGAAGGAAAGATGAAGACGAAACACGCTCTCGTTTATCTCATTCTGACTACGATGCTGCTTTCAGCCTGTGCCCCGATCCTGTCCAACAATCCTACAGCGACACCTCTTCCAACGGCAGTGCCAGTACCAGAACTTGATGAGGAAAGCCCGGAACAGGCCGAACCAACCCCAGGCGAAATGACCGCCCCTGAAGTGGTCCGGATCGGCGACCTGACCATGGAAATATATGAACTTGTCAAAACAAGATCAGGCGATGATGGCAGTTTTAATACGACGGCTGGACCCTCCAGGGAAATCCTCAAAACACGCCGACCGTTACGGGACATTTTTTCGCAACCTTTCTCGCCCCCACCCCTAAACGGACGCCAATTGACAGCCGCCCAACATGAAATCGATAGCCAAATGGTCATAACCGCTAAACTGGACGACGAGGAAGTGCTGTCTGTCATTGCTGGAGACGTGAGCCCAATTGGCAATCTGCGTGGCACCTGGGTGATAGATGACGACTGGTACGTCGAGGTGGCACAAACTGAAAACGAAGTTGAGGGCAACAATGTAGCCAGCTTTGGAATGGGCGATATTATTATGAATGGTACATCTTTCAACAAACAATACGGCTATGATGAAAGCTTTGGTTTCCAACCCCTGGATGATAAGCCGTTTTACTTCTTCTCCAAGGATGGTGAGATCGGCATCAGCTATGCCGGCGAAGTGACCATGCTCGGCTTTGATAGCGTGGAACATTATGCCTGTTGCAGCGCAGGTGTTTTTAACCCCAAAGCTTATCTCACGATGGTTACATTTTTTGCCAGCAAAGGAGAGAAGAATTATTACGTCGAACTGGGCCTTTTTTCTGCCTTCGAGCTGGAGATCCTGGACCTATCAGGGGCGGGTCTCACTATTGAAGCTTTCGAGCTGCAGGATGGTTCCTGGCCAGACAACGATCATATTCAATCCCGACCGACCGGTTCTCTGCCCGGATGGGTTATGAAACGTCATGAAATTGAACGCAAGGATTTAGTTAAATACCAGGATGGACCACTATTTCAGGGAAAAGTGCTAAGTGCGGGAAC
>JBBAES010000096.1:0-5839 GCA_041655815.1 Anaerolineaceae bacterium | reverse complement strand
GGTGCCCTACCTGCAGGATTCCTTCACCGTCCTAACCTATGACCGGCGTGGACGCGGTCAAAGTAAAGACACGCCTCCTTATACAGTCTATAAGGAGCTCGAAGACCTCGATGCGCTGATTGAACATAATGGCGGTAAAGCAAACATCTATGGTCATTCCTCGGGAGCTGCCCTGGCTCTTTTTGCCGCTGCAGAATTTCCAGAAAAGGTTGTTGCGGTAGCAGCCTATGAACCGCCGGTTTCAGGAGGATGGCTTGAGAGACAATTAACAAATTTCTTTTTGAAATACATCGAGAAACAAGTCTCTAAGGGAGAAAACCTGGCACTGGTAACCCGCTTCATGCGTTTAGTGGGCATGGATGAAGACCTGATCGCAGAGACGTTAACAGGAGAGCACGGTCAAACCATAATCGATATGGCCGCCACGCTTGCTTACGAATTGAAAATTCAGAGAGCCTCCAAACCTTTCCTCAAAAGCCATGCTAAAGACCTGCAAATGCCCGTATTAATGATGGCTGGCACAAAAAGCTTCAAGACTGCACCCGGGATCATGGTCGATTATACCCACGCCATTCCCTATGCAGAGTCGCGTCTGCTTGAAGGGCAGACCCATTCCGTTGAACCTCCGGTCGCCTCGCAAATACTAAAAGGTTTTTTCTTGCGACCATAAGACGCGCTCACCCGCGCACACCAGAGTTTAGTTTTGACTAACCAATGACATCATCATTGCATCCAGCGCTTCCAGGCTGGGGGTCACAATTCCACCGTTCTCTGTCCTGATCAGATCAGTCATATCTCCAATATAATTCTGGTACTCGTCAACAATTTTTTCCAGGTCTTCATTAGTTAATTGGGTATCGGAGAGCAATGAACTTTTCACTGGCAACACTGCTGCAATGTAATATCGTCCGTCTGCGCTGATTCCCTGGTAAGTATAGAAAATTTCGTAATTGGTCACACCCACAATCCCCTGTGAATACAACGTCAGAAAACGAATACCGCTATTATGGTCTGAATCTAGCCTTTTTTCCAAAACGTGAAATACTTGCGCGGCATTGAATGGGGGAAGAAACGGCAGGTTGCCTTCCTGCTGCAGATCAAAGTTGGGGTCCGCCAACAACGCCTGGAGGTTTGTTGCCATCGTTCCGCCGTACTGACCATCATCTATCATTTTCTGAATGGAAATAACATAGATCAGCGGCTTATGGAAATGATTTGGAATGCTGTATTCTCCAAAGCCGATCACACGGCGTGCAGGCAATGCCAACTCAGGCCACCCTTCTTCTGGGTCGTCAGGCAAAACGTTCGAGACAACTATGTCTTTGGCTACCTGATTGGGTAAGTTCAAAATGAAGCCATCTTTCTCAATGACAGTAAGTTCACCAGTATCGTCTTTCGCCTGGGTTGGGCTTTCGAGTGTACTGAGACTTTCTAAGGTAGCTGCTTGTTCGGTAATAATCGCCTGCAGGGTTTCATATTGTCCCGAAAGCTCTGTCTCCGCTATTCCTGTTATCCCTGTGGGAACAGATTCTGTCGCTTCGACCACGCAAGATGACAAAATGAGCCCAATCAATAACATTCTTATCAATAATTTCAGATTATTTTTCATGGCAACCCTCCTTTTTCTTACTGCTTTTCACATGGCATTTGCTGAACCATACAAAATGTGGTTGCTTTTAATTATAGATATTAATTAGTGTGAATACAAGCTCTTGTTTGAAGACAATAACCTTAAGATATTCGCTCCTCACAAAATCGCATATTGGGGCAATGGCTTTGGTTCAAGGACGAATTTGGGCATACCAGGCTCCTTGGTTGCCCTGATGGTTGGCAGGGATGAAGATAGTTTGTTCGAGGCCTGGCCCAACATGATCGGAGTTGTGAATCGCCCACTTCGCAAGATGTTGGGTTGTATTAGCTTATTTATTTCTTTACTGGCTTAAGCAGCCTCAACATCACGAATGGAACCAGGATGAAGCCTATGATCAACCTCCAGAAATCTTGTTTCTTTTTCATCTCTTTATCCAAAATAATATTCGTGATTCCAGGAGTGGCAACTCGTTGTAACCCGGTTGAGTGGGCGGCGAATGCATCTGCCTCAGGCTGAACCTCAGAACCTTTGGCCCCATCGATCGGATTTTCTAAAGATAGTGAACGGGTGCCATATTTATAACTGTAGACTTGCGTGAATTCTGCCCCGAAGAGCAAGATTTGAGCTGAATAGTACACCCAGGTCAACAAGATCAATACGGAACCAGCGATACCGTAGAGTTCACCCAAATTGCTTGTTCCGAGGTACTTGCCGAGAGCAAAATTTCCAACCATAAACAAAATTGCTGTGAAAAAAGCACCCACCCACACATCTCTCCATTTCACATCGGCATCTGGAAGGTATTTATACATCAGGGCAAATACCAAGGTTGTCATCACTAATGACACCAGGTTACCAAGCAGACCAAGAATAAATGTCGTATCTCCAGCCAGGCTGATCTTCTCCAGGAGAGCGTTCAATCCAGTACCGAACAACAGTGAGACTAAAAGCACAAAAACAATCACGAGGATAGACGTAAGTGCCACCGCTCTCACCCGGACCAAACCTACCAAACCCTCGAAACGCTTCTTCTCAACCCCCCAGACGGTATTGATGGCATCCTTAAGATGGATAAAAATGCCGGTGGCACCGATAATGGCTACCCCGATACCGATTATTGTGGCCAGCAGGTTGTTTTCTTTTGGTTCGAGGGCGACATCGACAATTGTCTGGAAAAAAGCCGTTCCCGAGTCACCAACCAAACGGCTGACCTGTTGTATGAGCAAATCGGCTACTATCGCGCGATCCATGAATAAACCAATAACGGAAAGGATAACCAAAACCATGGGTGCCAGCGCAAAAATGGTGTAATATGCCAGCCCTGCCGCAAGCCTGGAAGCTTTATCGTCTTTCCATTCCTGGAAAGTTAGTTTCACCAATTGTATTGCGACATGAAAAATATTTTCTTTTTTTGTCATACTTACCTTTTACGTGTGAATCTGCAATCTTGGACACAGTTGTTGCCTTAATAACAGCTTAAATAAGTAAATCATATTTCTTACAAACTCAAGAATAGCAAAACAAGAAACAGGAAGTAATGTTTGTACAAGGTAAAGAATGTTGGACGTGCTGTCGAATAAGTATCTGGGAAGAAACTGAATGAAATAAATACCTCAAAGCGGCTCGCCAGTAAATCACCATGGATTAATCATATTTGAATCTCTACAATATGTGAGCAATAAAACCGACGAAAATCTGTCAACACAAGGAGTCAGCATCGTGGAATAAAGGAAACTCTTGTGACTTTATACTTTTTGGGGAAGTTATTGAAATTCGATTATCCTTTACACGGTAATAGTTAGATTAAAAGAGTATTTTTAATGGAAAATCAAGGTACTATCACGGCTACAAGTATGACTGATATGGTAATCAGTCTCGAAGATGTCACCAAAACTTTCGGTGGGCAGAATGCAGCCGATAATTTAACTTTTGTAATTCCCAAGGGAAAAATCATTGGGCTCATCGGACCAAGTGGATCCGGAAAAACAACTACTGTGCGGTTAATGACCGGTATTTACCACCCTTCTGAAGGACAAATCCGCGTATTGAATTCTGACCCTCAATCTTTTACTCAACTTGAACGTGAAAAGATCGGTTACATGACGCAAAATTTCGTTCTCTATCCGGATCTTTCGATTCGTGAGAATCTGAACTTCGTTGCCGCAATTTATGGTCTGGGTTTCTTTCGGCGCAATAGGCGGATCAGAGATCTCCTAAAATTTGTGGAACTCGAAGGCGATTCGCACAAGCTCGCAAAAAATATCTCAGGCGGAATGTTACGGCGACTTGCTCTCGCTGCCGCGTTGGTCCATGATCCTGATTTAATCTTCCTTGATGAACCTACCGCGGGTATCGACCCAATATTACGCCGTAAGTTTTGGGACCATTTCATCGAACTACGCGATCAGGGTAAGACGCTGGTTATCACCACACAATATGTCAACGAAGCCACATACTGCGATTTGGTCGGCGTAATGGCGGAAGGTAAGTTGCTCTTTCTAAAAACACCAGACGATCTCATCAAATCCGCCTTCGGGGATGACATCCTGAATTTACGCACACTCGATCCCCTTTCAGAGACGCAGACTCGTGAGCTCGAACAATTACCATTCGTCAGGGGCAAATTGACTTATCTAAATGATGGTACTTTGCGTCTTGTTGTGGACGAAGCCGGCACTGCTCTGCCCCAAGTCATCGAATGGTTTAAATCGAAGGGATTGGACTTGAGCTCTGCGGAAGAATACCTCCCTTCTTATGACGATGTTTTCGTGAAGCTGATCGAAGATTACCGCGCAAACACCATGACTTACACACAAGACAATGGAGATTCGGCATGAGACCTATCAGCTCCTTCCTGGTTCGTATCTTTTCATTCCTTTCCAAAGAGCTAATTGAGATTTTACGCCAACCCAAGCTGATCCTGACCCTGATCCTGGGTCCATTTCTGATCTTGCTTCTCTTCGGTATCGGTTATACAAACCAGCGGGTTCCTGAACGCACCTTGTTTGTCCTTCAACAAGATAACCCTTTTAACGAACAAATTCAAAGCAAATTGGAGGAACTTGATTATGTGATTGATCTTGTGGGTACAACTGACGATTTCGAGCTTA
The DNA here is from genome assembly GCA_041655815.1 of Anaerolineaceae bacterium. Lineage (GTDB taxonomy): Bacteria > Chloroflexota > Anaerolineae > Anaerolineales > Anaerolineaceae > Mesolinea. Next base: position 1,138 of record JBBAES010000096.1, on the reverse strand, counting down.
TGATTAGCAATTTACACCGTAATGCTATCGATTTAGGCGTAGTTATTCCGGATAACGTCTATGAAACTATCAGTTCGAATCAACAGTCCACCATCGAGATTTATCACAACCAAATCGATCCAAACCAGGTCGCTTATGCGGAATACATGGGGTCTTTTCTCGCCCAATCCATCAATCGACAGCTGATTCAGTCCGTAGCCGAAGAAGGTCAAACCGAAGCAGAGAACATTGCGCCACTGATTGCGAGTGCGCTTGAAGATACCCGAAACACCCGTCTAATGTTAGAACAGGGAGATGTTATTTCAGCCCAGCGTCATCAACGAGAAGTGCGCAGAAACCTTTCAACACTGCAAGTTGCCGTGCGTGCCAGCGCTAGTTTGCTGCAGGGTGTGAGTCAGACGTTTGGTGGTGTTGACCGTGGCGAGGCAGACATTTTGAAGACACTACAAGCTACTCGAGATAACCCCGCGATTGCACAGGATATTAAAGAAAGTCAGGATAATTATGACGAGCAAATCGCAGCTCTCAAGGTGGAAGAAGAGAATCTACTCAGTCTTCAACAACAATTAGAAAGTTATACCTCAATTTCTCCTGCGATACTCATCCGCCCCTTCGTCTCAAAAATCCAGGCTATATCCCAAACCGAGATCAGCCCGACCAATTTCTTTATCCCCGGTGTTATCGTATTGCTCCTGCAACACATGACAATCACCCTCTCCTCGCTTTCACTGGTACGTGAACGCAGGGCAGGCACAATGGAACTTTTTCGTGTTTCCCCACTCAAACCGATAGAGATACTCTTCAGCAAATACTTTTCATACATGTTTATCGGCTTGTTAATTGCTGCCATCTTGATCTTGGCAGTCCGCTATGGGCTGAATTCAACGATGCTCGGTTCCTGGTTGGATTTGCTCATAATCGTTGTCTTGTTGCTATTCGCCTCGTTAGGGATTGGGTTTATCATCTCCTTTTTATCACAGACCGAAACCCAATCGGTCCAGCTTTCTATGATAGCCTTGCTTTTCAGTGTTTTCTTCAGCGGGTTCTTTTTAGACCTGCGCTACCTGCTATATCCGGTACGGTACATTTCTTACCTGATTCCTGCGACCTATGGAACACAAATGATGCAAAATGTCAT
>JBBAES010000095.1:0-5895 GCA_041655815.1 Anaerolineaceae bacterium | reverse complement strand
CCAGAATGATACTCCCCCAAGAATAGCGACAGCCAACGACAACCCGGCCAACCCTGGCTTGTCCTTTTTCAGGAAGGTGAATGCCCATAACAATCCAGAAAGCGCAAGTATCCCGCCATTGATCGATCTGGAAAAGAGCAAAAATGTTGGCTCGAAAGCCAGCACGAAACCTAAGATCAAGGCTGTTTTATGCCCCAGACGCTCTCTCCAGACCCAAGGCAGTAACACAATCGACGCACCAGCCAGGGCTGGAACGAATCGGGTGAGGAAGTCTGTAGCACCAAAGAGAAAGAATAAAAACCCGGTCAAGCCGGTATAGACCGGCACCGAGCTGGTTGTCTGGCTCATCCTCTGGGAGACTTGAAGGGCCTGGTTGACCAGTGTCAATTCATTTTGGGTGTAGACCACGTCGTTGAGCAAAACAAGCCTCATGACTAACCCGAGTGCGAATGCGAGCAAGAACCAGACTGACCAATTTTTTCGCCAGATGGTTTGAATTCTTTCGTTGATAATTACTGTTTCGCTGCTCATGTTATGGCTTTGTGACCTCATAAATATCTACTGTGGCTGAATCAAAAACCTTATCCATATTCGCCGCAAATTTTTCCTCGTCAACCTGGTAAGTTTGGCGCTCCAGTTCTCCGACCACAATGTAACGAACATTATAAAGGTCAATTATGGTTTTAGCCTGGTCCCAGTCTGAGGTGCTGAACAGAACTCTCAGATCAGACTGCCTGCTTCCAATTTCCTTATATCCGCCCCGCCACTGGGATTCATGACCGATCCAACCCAGCACTGTAGGCATGCCCGAAAATGCAGATATGATGTTGTAAGTCGTGTAACTGCCACCAGTCTCGGAGACAGCCTCAGCCATCACTGCGGTTGGCGCCTCAGCCAGCCACTCAGCTACCGCCATCTCATCAGCGGAAAATTGATAGAATTCTTGCTTCCCGTCCAGCGAGTAGCCATTCCGCGGTTGAAAACCTTCGGTCTTATTCCAAAGTTCGATCGTCGGGTAAATCAAGCCGGCGGCGACACCGATCAGGCAAATAACCGCCAGAGCTGTCATGTACTTCTTCTTGATCAAGTTCTGCATCAGCCAGACCAGGAACAATACCGGGATTAACAAGAGCAGAAAGTCCAGCCAGTTACTTCCAAAAGCGGGCTGCAGCGTTTCCTCTTGCTGGATAAGTGAATATCCAAAAGTAAATAAACCGACCAGAATGATAGCCAAAGTAAAAAATCGAGTAATACGTGGCTCAGCCTCCTGCAGGAACCTGGCGATAATGTACGCTCCAGCCAAAGACCATAAGATCCAGGTCTGAAAGTAAAACTTGAAGATTGTATTCATACGTGTGCCAAACTGGTCCCGCAGATAAACAAATTCTGGCACGATCACCAGTAGTGCCCCCAACAAAACCAGCATCAAAACAAAACCATTGCTCTCAGTCTTAAATCTCGATTTAGCCGGGAAAATTTCTTCGCCTTCCCCATCAGTTGGTTCAGATTTTTTAACCTTATAGATGAAATAATCAACCGATAACCATATAACCAAAAATAATGTCAGAGCAGTGCCCGGCGCTTTCAGCCGTTCCATAAACGAGTTGGTCAACAAGGTGCCGTTGTCAGGTGCGCCTTGCAATCCGTTGAGCAGTGGGTCGAGTGCTTCAAATCTTCCAGCCACCCAACCCAAGCCCCAGCCCAGCATAAAGAGGATCGCAAAAAGCGATGCTGTCATCAGCAATGCATTGATAGAAGGAAAGCGTCTGTCTTTGATCTGCCTGTAAACCAACCAAATAACAATTGGTACCAGCAACGGACCAAACATAATCCACAGATAGGTACCACGGGTAAAAAAGGCCAGGCTGGGCAGCAATCCGCCCGCCTGAGAAGAGAAACTGAGGTAGAAAGGCAGGTAAGCCAAAACGCTCAAGACCCCACCGGCAAGAGAAAGAAGGATGAGGTGCCAGATGCGTTCAGCGCTCCAACCGCCGGAACTGGTTTGCCTCCAAATAACAGCTGAAGCCATTAACAAAAGGTAGAAAGGGAAGTCCCAGGTGTTGAGAAAGGCGATTCCACCAAGTGTGATAACCGCCATCGCAGCGTTCTTCCAGTGGATGGGTACCCTTCGGCGGAAGAGACGAAGGTCACCTTGCCAGCCACCAAAAAAGGCATTCATTGCCTGGGCGATCGCCAGCAAAACGAAGGGCATTCCCAGCAGATGTGGATGGATATCAGCCAGCAGATAGGTAAAAAACGGAAATTCATCGATGATTTCTATCGAAGAACCGCCCAGACGGAAATCCTGAACTACCCGGCTGGCCTGCCACCACGACCAACCACCCCGGCTTGGGTACCAGGACAGCCTGAATGGTTCAGTAGTCAAAGCAGGAATCTGCAGATTTTGCCAAAAATCGGGGTTGAGCAAACCGCGACTGTGCAAGACATCCAGTAAACCATACCAATTGGAGACTATCAGGATCAGCAAAGGAGCGAGCAATGCAAGGGAATAAACTCGACCCGATATCGCTGTTTGATCTTTAGTTTCCGCTTTCTTTACCAGCAGATCCCAAACAACACCGTAAGCTCCCAGTGCCGTCAATCCAAACCAGGAGGCGGAAACCAGGTTATAACCAACCGATGAAACCACCCCGCTGACGCGAATCAGCAGCGTTGAGATCAGGTAACCAAAGTAATAATAAGAGATAGAGTAACCAGACAGCCATGGATCATGTGGTGGAATTGTTGGCGATTTGAGAATGCCATTGATGAAGGCCATTTCCATGAATTTTTCAGTGTGGATAATGTCCGGGTTGGCCGCTCGTACCACAGCCCAAAAAGCAAAAGCAAATAAAAAGACCAACTCGGTGCTGATGATAACCTTTCGATTATCTACAATCCAGACTCTCAGCTTCCGGAAACCAATTCTCCAGGCAACAAACAGGTTGAAAAGCAGCAAAAGCAGCAGAACTGTGATCGCACTCGCCAGGTCATTCCTCAAGAGGTTGATTGAAGTCATCCACCAAAAAACAAAACCCCAAAGCAGCAAGCCGACCGCTTTGGAAAGATAGACCCCTCTTGAACGCAACTTTTGGAAAACCGTCCAGGTAAGCGGCAGACTGATCAGTCCGAGTATCTCCAAAAGTAAAAACCACTTTAAAAAGTCGATCATGCTTTATCTGACCTTATATATGATGGTATCGTCTTCGCTATAGACTTGATCCCAGAGCATGCCATCATATCTCTCAAACTTCGCCAGTGCTTCCGGAGGATAAAATGCCTGTTCCTGTTGCCCAACGATAATATACTTCACATTGTACTTGTCAAGATAGTCACTCAAGAGACTTTGATCCATACTAAAATAAAAGGCATTGACTTCATCGACGCGTTCCTGAACTGCGTTGTCGCGCAGTATCGCTCGCTGTTGTCGCTGATGATAATTCCAGCCAACCACACCCGGCAAACCGGTATAGATAGTATAGCGGTTGCCCCAATAATACTCATAAGCCTGAGCTTCAAGAATGACCGGCGAACCTTCTACGTTGTCCTGTAGCCACTGGATCGCGCGATAGTCCTGCCCCAGGTCCATCACCACCCCATTTACTGCAAACTCAGAAGTCTGCATGTACTTCATCCCATCCAGGGTTTGTGGTGCGTTTGGATCCATCCGGTCGGATATCTTATCCGCCGTGGCCAAAAGGGGGAAAAGAAGTGCGGTGATAAGCAGAATAAAGAAGACAACCTGGTATGCGATTTGGACACGTGGTCGCCATTTGACCAGGTCGCGCCAGAGGATCACAGCCGCGAGCCCCATCGGCAGCGTAAGCAGCATCCAGGCCTGATGATAGAGTTTGAAGACCACATTCATGCGCCCGATGTCACCCACCAGGTAAACAAGCTCGACCACGAGCGTCAAAAGCAGCCCGGTCCCGATCATAAAATAAGCCAGCCGCTTGGCATCATCTTCAGATGTCATGATCAAAAATAGTGCCAGCACACACAAGGGCACGGCAATCAGCGCGACGGTTACTTTGAGCAGCAGGAGAGCGAGGAAACCAACCAGGATGAAAACCATCATGCCGATCAGCAGATCTTTATACCTGCGATATTCCTCCAATTTTGAAAGGCGGGTTGAAGCCATCCATTTGTAGGTCTCCCATGCGAACCAACACGCGATTACAAACAAGATTAAGCCCCAATGCAGCAGGTAGGAATACAGCGGTGTGCGGGGCCCTTCCCAAATTCTTATCGAATTGTAGCCAGGGAAAAACCAGCGGTTGAAGTTGAAATAGAGCAAGCGGCTCAACACAAACAGGCTCACAGCACTCAAGGCAGGGTAGACCCATCTCCTTGCCCATTCTGGCAGAAATCGCCATTTTACGGCAGGGAAATTGTGCCAACCAAAATAAACCAACACCACCAGAGCTAAAGCGGAAAAGGTCAGATAATCCCAAGTGTTGGTGGGTTGCAGAGCCCCTGAAATGACCGCGCCAACCAGCAGAACAGGCACGATAACGCTTATCAGGTTCGAGGGCCTCTTCGCCTCGCGCTTAAGCAGCATAACCAGCGACAAACACCAGGCTACCGCTGCCATAACTACCGGCATGGCGATCAGATGGGCATGGAAATCAGCATATAAAAACGTAAAGAAAGGAAACTCGGTGATTGCTTCACCCGGGATCATCCTGCTGGAGTTCCAATACCATGTTCCCGCCGCAATTGGCAGAGGGTTTCCCTGGAATAATTGTCCGATTCCCCTGAATATCCAGCCTAATTGTTGGCTGAGACTTGCTCCCGCCGAACTGGCACCAGCTGACCCCAGGGCTTTCAAACCACCGGTAATGACAGCGATTTCACCCAGGTTGCCTACCACTGCCAGAAAAATCGCACTGGCAAGCCCGGCCCAAAATGCCTGGCCGAACCACTTTTTGGTGTCCTCGGCGTGTTTTTCCAGCACTGCCTTGCCAAAGTTCCAGCCAACGCTGAACGCGCCCGTGACAAGCATCGCGTACCACATTGAGATCAAAATGTTATAAGCAACCGCCGGAACGACACCCAACAGTTTGATTGGCAGTCCTACCAGCACCTGCCCGTAGTAGTAATAGTTGATGTATCCGCCGGCGAACCAGGGATCATAAGCGGGGAAGGTGCTGCTCTTTATGACTGCGTTGAGATAGCTGAAATCCATCGGCTTCTCACCGCCTCGCCAAGGGTGCCACAGGTCAGGGTTTTGATAGCGAATCCACAGGAAAAAAGCAAACGCGAGCAGGAAAAGGGCTTCTTCAATCAAAAACTGCTTCCATAAGTTTCTGATGTCTTCTAACAGGTCTTTCCTTGTCAACCAAGCGACGATCAAGGACGCAATCAGCATGACTAACAAAACAATCCAAAGCAAGATGCGGGTTACCTCAATTTTGGCTGAGCCGAGGTTGAAGGCAATCAAAGCGAATATAAGCAGCCCAATTATCCGTGTAAAAGCATAGCCTTTATCCTTCAATCCAGGTAATGCCAGCCTCACAATCGGGAACATACACAGCCCCAACAACCAGAACAGCAAGTAAAAAATGAGCACAGCCAGCCAGGTATGTTGATTCAATAACGAATCTCTGTCAAATAGCGCTGCCCAGGTTCCGCCTGCCTGTTGGGTTTGCAGGTCTTCCTCTGAAAGCATCAGTCCATCACCTGGCTTGCTTTCGCCTGCTACATAGCTATCAGCCTGTTTTGGGGTCAGGTAAACTGCCTTGCTCACGTCAACAGAACTGAGCAAATCCCAGGTTTTCTGGCTGTCGTATGTATCGGTTTTTTTGAAGATCAGTACTTTGGGATGGTCATAAACCGAAAAAGCTTCTTCCGCGTACTGATCGTTGAACTCAAGGTTGCCCAAATTTGGGTAAG
>JBBAES010000094.1:0-5898 GCA_041655815.1 Anaerolineaceae bacterium | reverse complement strand
TCCCACCGGTGGGGATGGTATGCGCGCTGATCAACCCTGGGAAGCGTATTGAGCGGAAGTCCACTGAGACCGCCGGATCATAGTCGACGGCCAACTGTCGATAGTACTTGCTGTAATAACGCCCCAGGTTCTCGCAATAAAGTTTGTTGCATCCATACATGGTAGTTGGTTCGGTGTATTGATTTTCGCGAATTTTGCCGGCTTTGAGTTTTTCTTCCACAGAAGGCAGGCCATAAACCGCGATTGAACTTGGGTAAACGAACCTGACAGGTTCGCCTTGCCATTTGGATTGCTCAACAGCCAGGCGAAGCAGGTTTAAGGTCCCTTCTACATTGATCTTGTGGGCCGTTTCGGGGTTGTATTCTGCCTTTGTTGAAAGAATAGAAGCGAGATGGTAAATTGTCCTGATTTTATGTTCAACAACCAGCCTGCCCAAAAGCAATTGGTCCAAAATGTCCCCGACCATATAATGGGCGACTTTTGGACGCAACTCTTTATCAAGTGGGTTAAGGTCGAGGGCGACAATGGTGTAATCTTGTTCGGAAAGATAGTCGATCAGTCCATGACCAATCTCTCCGTTGGCACCAGTGATCAATACAACGTCTTCTCGCATATTCTCTCCTTATGAAACATCATTTTTAATTGGAAAACAAACATATTCCCGGTGGATATCCTTGGTTGTTGCTGGTGAGACTTTAAGGATAATGACCGTCATATCATCGCGAGGTCTGCCACTGTCATGACCGACGGCTTGTTTAAGCAGGTAATCAGAGACCTCCTGGACACCCAGTTTTTCATTATCATCCTCATCATCGTAAATCGACTCAAGAGCTGTGCGAAGATCGATTTTGTTTTCGTTGTATTCACCAGCGTTCATGACACCTTCAGAAATGAGAATAAAAGTCTGCTCCAACTTATATTCAAACTGGTAAACTACCGGATCATGACGTCGTTCCTCTGGGTTATCATCGATCGGGAGCAACCGGCTTTCTCCGTTTTCGTAAATTAAGACCGGCACGTGATTATTTTTTGTAATGACGATCGTTTTCGAGCGTAGGTCACAAGAGATGATTGAAATATTGACAATTGCGTTCTCCCTATACTCACTATGGATGCGTGCGAGCACCTGTCGCGCCGAGGCCCCGTCAGGAACACCTTCAGAGATCAGGTAGAGAACATCATGCACGGCTTTTATGGTGATGGCTTTCGAGCGTCTACCACTCAGTTTGCCTTCTGCCATAATAATCGAGATACCACCATTGGGACGTTCGATGATCTCCACCTTGTTACCTTGCTCGTCAGAGGAGTAACGGTCGATTTTTGAGATAGCTGCTTGGATTTCCATGCCATAAATTCTAAACCATTAATCCCATCTACCAAAATTAATCTGGTTTGATAAAGTAAAATAAATGATATGACACCGGTAATCAATACCACCCAACGACATCTTGCAAAAATAACAGCTATTTTATTCAGCGTTATTTGGCTTTTCGGTTGCATTGCCATCTCACCAACAAGCCAAAATGTTTATCAGAATGCTTGCCTGAACCAACAAAACCAATTAAGCATCAGCCAAATACAAGGCCCGGGCCATCGCTCGCCATTTGATGGGGATCAGGTGCGCTGTGTGCGAGGGATCGTGACCGCGATTGATGGAGGTGGCTTTTACCTTCAATCAAAAGAACCGGATGCTGATCCAAAAACCTCGGAAGCGATTTATGTTGACTTACTAAGCTTTGCCAGTCTAAAAGTGGGCGATGAGGTGATGATCTCGAGTGGAACGGTTCGGGAATACAACCCGGCGGGTCTGGGGGAGAATTCGCTGACTATCACCAGCCTGCGCACGAAAGAAGTAGAAATTTTGAGTCATGGTAATGCTTTGCCGGCTCCAATTCTGCTTGGCGAAGGGGGCAGAGCAATACCCGATCAGATGATCGAAAATGATGTGGACGGGTATGTAGGCCGTGATGATGCCTTGTTTGACCCCGATGAAGACGGTATGGATTTCTTTGAAAGCCTGGAAAGCATGCGCGTGCAGGTCAATAACGCGGTCGCAATCAGTTCAATCAATTCGTATAACGAAGTGGTGGTGTTGGCCGATTTGGGGAAAAATGCCAGCGGGTTAAATCCAAATGGAGTTCTTTTGCTGGGTGAGTATGACCCTAATCCTGAACGCTTAATGCTGGTTGACAAATTTATTCGTATGCCAAATATTCAATTAGGGGATGTCTTTACCCAACCGATAGTTGGGATAATTGATTATGAATTTGGAAACTATCGGATCCAACCAACGGAAAAGCTCGTCTTCCAGGCTCAACACAAGTTTGAGAATATCACAACGGTGGAATTACCCGAGTTGAAGTCCAGTCAGATAGCGGTTGCCAGTTTAAATGTCAATAACCTCAGCCACCGTGAATCGCCAGAAAGGGTGAACAGTTTTGCCCGCATGATCACCCTTGAGCTGGGCTCTCCAGATATCATGGTTTTGCAGGAGGTAATGGATGATGATGGTCGCCTGGATTCCGAGATAGTAAGCGCTGATGAAAACATAACCAGCCTGGCGGATGCAATTCGGAACGTGGGCGGCCCGATATATCGTTGGTTCAATATTGACCCGCTGAGGAAAGCTGACGGTGGGGTGGAGGGCGGAAATATTCGAGTCGTTATTATGTTTCGGTTGGATAGAGGCTTAAAATTTCTTTCGGCCTCAGCAGGAGAGGCCGGACAAGAAGTCGGTCTGCTTGGGCAAGGTCCCAACCTGATGTTGACGCATAATCCTGGCTTGATCTGGCCGAACAATTCCGCATTTAATCAAAGTCGCAAGCCGATAATTGCCCAATTCCAATTTTTGGATCAAAACTTTTTTGTGATTGGAGTTCATTTCAACTCCAAAGGTCCTGACGGGCCGATGTATGGCGACAGGCAACCTCCCAATCTTGATAGCGAGCGTAAGCGTGTGGCTCAGGCTAAAGCCGTCAATGGCTTTGTTAAGGACATCCTTGAGCTGGATCTGCAGGCAAAAATTCTGGTTGCCGGTGACTTGAACGACTTTCCCTGGAGTGATTCCATCCAGACTCTGGTTGGTAAGCAATTGGTAAATTTATTTGACAGCATTGACCGGCAGGGATGGTTTACATACATTTATCAGGGTAACGGGCAGGTGCTGGACCAGATGCTGCTCTCCGAGTCATTTATAGACAATCTGGTTCAGTTCAGACCCCTCAACCTGAATTCGGTATTACCAGCAAATGAGCAGATCAGCGATCACGATCCCATCATTGCTGTTTTTGATTTTGCGTATTATGAATAAATCAACAGCCCACCGTATACTTGGGGTTGTTACCCTAATATTATTACTAATTGCGTGTAGCTGTAATGCTACAAATTCTTCTGATCCCCTTGAGAATGCTGGAAATGTCAACACTGCTTCCCTCCCCACTTCTGTTTTTGAAGGTATCGAGTATGACCTGATGGAAATTCCCCTGCCAGGGGAGTTCGCCTCGGCTCAAATGGAGTATTCCGGATTGACCTGGTATGAGCAAGAGTTAATTTTGTTGCCCCAATATCCCAATGGCATCAAAGGTGACCAGAAAGGATTTTTGTATGCCATTTCGGCTGATAATTTGTATAATCACATTGAAGATACTGAACAAGACGTCAAAGTTCGACCTATAACATTCGATGATGCCGGACTTTCTGATCGATTAGCCGGCTTTGAGGGGTTTGAAGCCATTATCTTCATAGATGATTCGGTTTACCTGACTATCGAAACTCACGGTGGAAACCCGATGAAAGCGTTTGTGGTGAAAGGTGAGATTGAGACTAGCAATAACCAGATAAGCTCGATCGTTCTGGATGGATCCAGCCTGGTGGAATTGCCAGTGCAGAACAGGAACCAGAATGCCAGTTATGAGGCATTAACCACCGATGGCCAGTATATCTATGCCTTTTACGAACAAAATGGCATCGAACAAAACCAAAGTCCTTTTGCCATAAGGCTGGATGAAAATCTAAAGAATTATCAGGAAATCCCGATTGATGCCATTAATTATCGGCTGACTGACGCGACATATATGGACCAGGACGGTGTTTTTTGGGCTATCAATTACTTCTTTCCTGGAGACAGGCATCTTGCGGTCGAGGAAGACCCACTTTCCGCGCAATATGGACTCGGCGAAAGCCATTTACTTTATGAACCTGTAGAACGTATTGTAAAATTTCAGTTAACTCAAGAAGGCTTTGTATTGCTTCATGAAGCACCACTGTATTTGAATTTACTTGAGGAGAATGAAGCACGTAACTGGGAAGGTTTGGAGAAATTCGGTAATTTAGGCTTTTTGCTGGTTACAGATAAATTTCCAAATTCGATTCTTGGCTTCCTCAGATTAAAGTAAAATTACAGTGAAGGAAGTTGAATGGTTATCCAATATTAGAACTTTAACCTCAAAACTGATATTATTGTTTATAATTAACATTCGGAAGGTTGATTTAGATGAGAAAGAGAGGAGATCTCTTTGACTGAAACGACTATCAGCGCGAAGCCAACAAAATCTGGTTCGACTCTGCGCAGTCTACGAACCAAGGAACAAATAACTGGCTATTTGTTCACATTACCTGCACTCGTTATTATCCTTATATTTGGTCTTTTCCCCATTGGATACTCGTTTTATATGAGCCTTTTCAACTGGCGTGTGACCAAAGGTGCGTATATCGGTGGGAAGAACTATCTGCTTATTTTCGGAAGCTGGACTAATTTATTAATCACTCTGGCTGGGATTGCCTTGATAATGCTTGCTTTTTGGGTTTGGAGCAATGCCTATAAATCTCTGAATAAAAGCCAAAAGATAGCCAAATTGGTAGCCGCGGTAATCATGATTGTTGGTGGGGTGATTTTCGTAACTGGCTGGGGTTATATGTACGAGTCTGGAAACAGGAGTTTCCTAAATTCTCTGATCATAACCTTATACTATGCGTTGGGAACCGTGCCCGCTGAGGTGCTTCTGGGGATGATGCTGGCATTTTTGCTCTACCAGGAAATTATCGGTAAAGACATTTTCAGGATGATCTATTTCCTTCCCTATGTAACCCCTTCAGTGACAACAGCAGTAGTCTTCCAGATCATTTTCTCGCTCAGGGAGACATCCATTGCCAACATGATCGTCGGATGGTTTGGCATCAGCCCTCAGAAATGGCGTTTTGAGAAAACTCCATTGTTGAACCTGCTTGGCTTGGAGCTTGGTGGCTTTCTGGCTGGTCCAAGCCTGGCGTTGATATCAATCATGTTCTACGGTATCTGGTCTTTTGTTGGTTACAACACTGTTATTTTTCTGGCTGGTTTAGGGAACATTCCTAAAGAAACTTATGAAGCTGCCGAGATTGATGGGGCAACCAGAGGACAAATTTTCCGCCATATTACGATGCCTCTGCTTTCACCAACGACATTTTATCTGACTCTGGTCGGTTTTATTGGTACATTCAAAGCGTTCAACCACATCTATGTTTTGCGAACACCGAGTGCGGGAGATTCTGTGATCACCACCAGTCTGCTCATATTTGATAACTTCTACAAAGCTAATCAATATGGTATCGCGACAGCCCAGGCAATCTTGTTGTTTCTGGTGATTCTTGGCCTAACGCTCGCACAGAACAAACTGATGGGAGAGAGGGTTTTCTATGGATAATTTAGAGGTCAAACCACAACCGGCTGTTTTAGTGAACCGGACTAAGCGATCTCGTTTCTATTTTGTAGGTAGAATCCTGACATACGCCATCCTGATATTTGGTGCGTTCATTTTTATATTCCCATTCTTTTGGATGATTTCAAGTTCGCTGATGACCCTGGGCGAGACAATTACACGGGCACTGTTTCCTAAAGTACCCCAATGGGGCAATTATATG
>JBBAES010000093.1:0-5900 GCA_041655815.1 Anaerolineaceae bacterium | reverse complement strand
AATGACCGCGGCGATTGTCGGCAGTCTCACCCAGAACGTCTGGCTGGGCCTGCTGGGTGGCATCTTGTCATCGGTGATTCTCGCGCTTATCCTGGGAGTCTTGTCCATCAAGTACAAAGTCAACCAAACCATCTCGGGCACGGTCATCAACATTTTTTCAGCCGGCATGACCGCCTTTATCTCCCAGAAGTTCCTGCAGACGATTCCGGCATTGAACCGGCCGAATATGTTCACTCGCGTGCCTTTACCCCTGCTTGCAGACATACCACTGTTGGGCCCGATTCTCTTCAATCAGAACATTTTTGTATACCTGATGTTTGCCATCCTGATCGTGCTGCAGCTGGCACTCTTCCAGACACGCTGGGGCTTGCGGCTGCGAAGTGTTGGTGAGCACCCCAAGGCGGCAGATACTCTGGGCATCAATGTCATTAAAACCCGCTATATGGGCATCATTCTCAGCGGTGTCGTGGCAGGCATCGGTGGCGCTTTCTTTACCCTGGGATCCGTTGGCAGATTTGACGAAGGTATGACCGCGGGCAAAGGTTTTATCGGCCTGGCAGCCATGATTTTCGGCAACTGGATGCCGCTTGGCTCTTTGGGGGCGGGTTTGCTCTTTGGTTTCGCGGATGCGATTGGTTCCAAACTTTCCCTGCTCGGCAGCGTCATTCCACCTCAATTTATGGCAATGGCACCTTATCTCATCACCATGATCGTCCTGGCTGGTTTCATTGGCAAGGGTCAGGCTCCGGCTGCTGAAGGCGAAGCCTACGAAAAAGAGTGACCAATTTTTTCTCATACAAAGGAGGGCCAGTCGCCCTCCTTTTTGTTATTATCGGCAGGCTCTCTCCTGTCAGCTTTCAGCAATACACCCTCTTTATGGTTTCCCAATTATGGTAAACTTTTTTTAATTAATCTTCTACACATGGAGAAAACATGGACACAATTGTTGTCAGTCATATTGCCAAAAGCTTCGGGGAAACCCAGGCGGTCAAAGACGTTTCATTTAGCGTTCGACCCGGAGAAATTTTTGGTCTGCTCGGCCCTAACGGCTCGGGCAAAACCACTTCTCTACGCGTAATTTTGGATATCTATCAACCCGACAAGGGCAGTGTCTCAATTTTAGATGGCCCCATGACTGAGGAAAAGCTGAATCACATCGGCTATCTGCCAGAAGAACGCGGTTTATATCAGGATGTGGAGTTGACCCGCAATCTGACTTACCTGGCAACACTTAAGAATATGACCAAAGAGCAAATTGAGGAAAAACTGCCAGTTTGGCTGGAGCGTTTGGACCTGACTGAACACCAAAAGAAGAAAACCAAAGAACTGAGCAAGGGCATGCAGCAAAAGGCACAGTTGATCGCAGCGTTAATTCATGACCCGGATATTATTATTATTGATGAGCCTTTTGCCGCGCTCGACCCCGTCAATACTCAGCTTGTGAAAGACTTGCTGAAGGATCTGCGCAACCAGAATCGGACCATTATTATGTCCACCCATCAGATGAACCAGGTGGAACAACTCTGTGACCGTCTTGTGCTGATCGACCATGGTACGGTTTTATTGGAAGGCGCCCTCAAAGAGGTTCAGGAACGCTTTGCTACCAACCAGGTGCTTATTCAAACAGACAGCGAACTGCCCGAGAACCTTCCAGGGGTCCAAAGCGTCGAGCGCGAAGGGCTTAACTATCGTCTGACACCGTCTGACGGCCTTTCACCACGTGAGATATTGCAACAATTAATCGATCAGAGAATCAGTTTAAATTCCTTCGAAATTGCCACCCCATCTTTGGACGAAATCTTCATCAAGGTGGTCAAAGAAGGCAGGAATAACCATGAAGAAAGTAATTGACGTCGCAAAATACGAGTACTTTAAACATGTAGGCAAACGCCGTTTTTGGATAGCGCTCCTGGGTGTGCCGGTTGGTTTTCTATTGATCATAGCACTTTCAATCTTGTTAAGCTTTCTCTCCTTTAACCAGGACCCGGTTGGCTACGTAGACCAGGCCAATCTGATTACCCAACCCCAGCAAATCCCTGACGAAACCGGCTTCCTTAAGATTTTTATTCCACTTATCCCCTACGAGTACGAAGCAGCAGCCAGAGCCGATGTCGAAAATGGCACCCTGCAAGGCTATGTTGTCATTCCACCTGGATACCAGTCTACCTACCAGGTCACATACTATTCCAACTCACAACCAAGTTCCGATGTCCAGAATCAAATCAACGAGTTGTTAAGAGACAACCTGATGCTGAACCAGAAGCTGCCTTACCTCGACCGTATCAGAGCGGGCAGCCAGATCAGCATGGAGTCACTGGATGGAAGTGAGACTTCAGATGGAACCGGTTGGCACCGCATTTTTGTGCCCATTCTGATTGGAATCCTCTATTTCGTTCTGGTCATGAGCGGCGGCGGCTATCTTTTGCAGTCGCTGGTCGAGGAGAAGCAAAACCGGACCATGGAGATCATGATCACCTCGATGAGCCCTAATCAGTTGATGAACGGAAAAATTATCGGTAACCTGGGGGTAGGGCTGACCCAAATCCTCATCTGGGTGCTGATAATGGTGTTGGGCGGGCTGATCTTTAGAGAAAGGCTGACCTTTCTGGTCGATCTCAACCTCTCGCCTGGCTACCTGGCACTTGGTCTGGCACTACTTGTGCTGGCATTTGTCGCCTCGGCTGGACTGTTGGCAATCATCGGTGCGTCCATGAGCAGCATGGAAGAAGCCCAATCTGTCAACGGTCTGATAATCCTGCCAGCGATGCTGCCGTTCTACTTTTTTCAGAGTTTCTTTACCAATCCAAACGGGGTTATCCCGCGAATATTGAGTTATTTCCCGCTGAGCGCGCCGCTATCGCTCAGTCTGCGAATGGCTTTCACCAGGGTTGCAACCTGGGAAATCGCCCTGGTCTTTGTGATCCTGATTGCATCGATCATCCTGGTATTCTGGATGTCGGGGAAAGCCTATCGCCGGGGATTGCTGGAATATAATAAACGACTTAAGCTTCGCGACCTCTTTGCTAAGGAGGTGACTAATGGATAACCTCAGGAAAGTTTTCAAGTTCGAATTGCTTAACATCATCACCAGGCGATCCTTTATCCTCACTGTCATCCTGGTTCCTTTGATCCCGGCTGTGATACTTTTCGCGCTTGGCCTGCTGAACAGTGGGGAAGGTCAAAGCATCGACCAAATATTAACCAGTGAGGTCGCTAACGCACTGCCAATTGGTATTGTGGATGAGAGTGGCCTGATCAATGACTATCCGATCTGGCTGACGAGTGGCGCCCTGGTTGAAGTTACAGACGAGGCAACCGCCAGGCAACGTACCGCCGCGAATCAATTGGAAGGCTTTTTCGTGATTTCTTCCGATTATTTGGAGTCCGGAAAAATCACCTATGTAAAACCTGAGATTAATATGATTACCGAGATCGTCCAGCAAGGCGCCTTGGACGAGTTGATCAACTACAACCTGATGGGCGCTGACCAGCAACTTTACTTGCGCTACACCAATCCGGTCACGTATAACTACGAATACCTGGACCCAGAAACTGCTGACACTCGCGACCAGGAATCCGCGGCGACCTTCCTCACTCCCTATGCCATCATTATTCTCTTTTACGTTTTGATCCTCGCCAGCTCGAGTTTCATGCTCAGCTCAGTCGGCAAAGATAAAGAGAACAAAACCATCGAGATCCTGCTGACGTCGGTCAGCCCTATGGATTTATTCATGGGCAAGCTCTTGGGTTATGGCACGGCCAGCCTGCTTCAGATGCTTATCTGGGGCGGCGCGCTGGTGATGGTTATGGAATTGGGGGGAACAAACATCCCCTTCCTGCAGGGCATAGACATCCCCAACCAGGTTTATCTGTTCGGCGTGCCGTACTTCTTGTTGGGGTTCTTCCTGTTTGGCAGTCTGATGGCTGGGGTCGGAGCGCTGGCCCCCAACATGAGAGAAGGCAATCAGAGCTCTTTTATTATCACCTTGCCCTTGATTTTCATTTTCTTCGTTGTCAACCAGATAATCAGCACCCCAAATTCGCTCCTCAGCACGTTTTTGAGCATCTTCCCATTGACCTCCCCGGTAGTGATGATGGCCAGACTGGCCATCGGATCCGTGGCGGTTTGGCAAATCGTCCTTTCTTTGCTGGTATTGATGGCTACAGTCTACCTGACCATCCGCGGTGTATCTAATCTTTTCAGCTCTCAGTACCTGTTGAGCGGAGACAAATTTAAGCTCAAAACTTTCTTCCGAACGATAATTGTCGGTCGTTGACCTCTGGCTAAGCTTATGACCGGGTTCTGCTGGTGAACCCGGCTTTTTTATAAGGCAAAGGTGGAATCGCCGGTCGGATATACCAGCACAGTGTCACGTGTCAGCTGGCGTAGCACTTGCAACCTGATAGTCAACGACCAGCGGACCGGTTGTTAAAAGCTCGCTTGTATGGAGGAAGGTTTGAAAAAACAATTTGTAATCATAACTCTCGTGCTGAGTCTTTGTCTCCTTTCAGCCTGCGCCGATAACCAGCCGACCCCAACAGGAGGCGACCAACTTTCAGTCATCCGGACAGTAGCCGCCAGCACCATCGAAGCAATGACCACGTCCATAGTCGCCACCGATCTGGCTGCACAGGCTGCTCTGCAGCAAACCGCGACAGCCCAGCCCTCCGCTCTGCCAACTGTCAGTTCTACTCAGGCAGAAAACCCAACCCCCACCCCAGATCAAGAGCCTACAGCGGCTCCAACCAACGATCAGACCTGCAACCTGGCTGGTTTTGTGGATGAAACAATTGCCGATGGCAGCCAGTTTTACCCGGGAACAGCCTTCACCAAGACCTGGACTCTCAGAAATGAAGGTACCTGCACCTGGACAATTGACTACAGCCTGGTATTCGTCTCAGGCAGTTCGATGGGCGCGCCAGCCAGTCAGCCCATCAGCGACAAACCCGTCGCTCCGGGTCAGACTGTCGTGATTTCGGTGCCTTTTGTCGCGCCAGCAGGCGCGGGAGCTTACAAAGCTGAGTTCAAACTGCGCACAGCAGAAGGCGTGATCTTCGCTTTCAAAAACCCGGATGCCACCTTCTGGGCAGAGATCCAGGTACGCGGTGACAGCATCAACCTGGCTGACTCCTATTGTTCTGCCACCTGGACCAGTCCAACCGGTACGCTGCATTGCCCGGGACAGCCCGGCGACACCGGCGGTTTCGTCTATTCAGACAACAATCCCATTCTGGAAGATGGATACCAGGATGACGAAACTGCTCTCTGGCTGGGGCTCTACAACGCTGATGAGGCCTACCTCAAAGGCACCTTCCCCGCCATGATCATCCCTGCCAATGCCCATTTTCGGGCAATATTGGGGTGCAGGCGAGGAAACACTGCTTGTGATGTCAATTTCAGCCTGAAATACGAAGATTCCTCAGGCAATGTCTACGAACTGAAGACCTGGCGTGAGACATTTGACCAGAAGCATCAAACCCTTGATGTCGACCTGGCGTCTCTTGGGGGCAGACAGGTAAAAATCATACTGGTTCTTGATGCGAACGGCTCTCCGTCTGGAGATGTGATCCACCTGCTGCAACCCGTCATAGAACCATGAAAAAATCGGTTTTTACCATTCCGCGGTTGTTTGATGACTGTTATCTAAAGGCTTGTTGACTCCACGCTTCAGTCAACCGTGTCAAGTCAAATGATAATGTTACCGAACGGTCTCCATTGGTTCAAATGATAATGTTACTAAAGGTTCTTTAACATTCAATTTTGTCTTATAAAAATTGACCTTTTCCAATTGACCCAGACAGGGCAATGCCAACAGCTTTTCAATAGACTGGTCAATTTTCTCACGTAACAAAAGCGGATTGATTGTTTTCCTGAATTCAAATAATTCTGTGAGTCTGAC
>JBBAES010000092.1:0-5955 GCA_041655815.1 Anaerolineaceae bacterium | reverse complement strand
TATCCTCTAAATTTTCGTGGACGAGAGCAGCCCTTTGAGACCCAACGCCCATTGCGATGTTGAATTCATTGGCTGCCTGAGCCAGGATCTGGTTGAAATACCTGGTTTTGCCAGACCCACCGGTCATGGAAGAAATTAGCAGAGGGGCGCTTAAGGTCTTTCCAAAAATCTCGGTTGAGGTTTTAATCTGTTCATAATCGATCTCAGGAAGAGTTCGCACTTTCAAACTCACCTGGTCAAACCCTGTTGGGCGGCCAGAAGTAACCTTCTCTTCGAGACATATGCGTAGATGTTCGTCTTTTCTTCCAGAGATTTCCGTAACTTGCTCGTTCATGGTGTGTTATATCTCTCGTGTAAGATTTTGTAGGTATTGATATAATCTTAACATCAAAATGACCTGTGAGGAAAGATAATGGAAAATACATTCGATACTGTCAAAGCCGTAGTTATGGACGTCATGAAGATTGATGGGGACGATATCACGCTGGACACTCGCTTTATTGAAGATTTGAAAGCAGATTCAATGGATCAGTTTTTCCTGATCGACGGGTTCTGCGAGAAGTTCGATATCAACATCACCGATGAAGCCGCCAGGGGTATCCAAACCGTCGGCGACGCAGTCCACGCGATTGACGAAGCACTCAAATAAGTTATGCTATCAGCAAAAATTGCTGCTTTAAGGCAGCAATTTTTGTTTAATAGGATTTAATTCAGGATCTGTCACCACAGCGTCTTAATGAGATTGAACCTGATAAAAAATATGCAGAAATTTTTCCTTGCCAGATTGCGATTTTGTCGGACTCCCTATTTATTTATCAGTGTAGGAATCTCACTTAGTTTGTCTGCTATGAGGACTCCTGCTTCGACCAAGCCACTCGTTTTCTTACCCAACGAATCCAGTGAAAGCATCCCGCTTTTTGAGAAGAATGGACGCAAAAGAGAAGTTGCAAACCTTTCACCGACAACATAAGCGATTACTGGTTTGGTTACATTTTCGCTAATGTAGCTGGCTGCTTTGAGCTCGTTATCGCCGCCTGGTCCCCCAATCATCACGATCTTGTCTGTATGGGGGTCGAACTCGAATAATTCCAGGCAGGTTAAAAAGTCGATGCCTATAATGGGGTCATCCCCGATTCCGACCGCGGTGCTGACACCAATGCCAGACTGCTTGAGGGTATCCAGAACCTCGTAGCATAAAGTCCCGGACCTCGAAACAACCCCTACATTGCCCTGCAGGGTGATGTCGCTCGGGAAGATACCCGCGTTGGCAATCCCAGGGACGAGTACCCCCGGAGAATTAGGACCAACCAGGATAGAATCGCTGTTTTTCAGCGCTGATTTTACTATCATCATATCCTGTAAGGGGATCGAACCCGTTATCGAAATGATCGTTTTTATGCCGTTGTCTATCGATTCCAAAATCGCGTCCGCTGTGGCATGGGGCGGAACAAAAATTACACTGACATCCGCGTTGGTGGCTTCAACGCACTCCCTGACAGTATCGAAAATGGGTAAGCGGCCCTCAAAGCACCATTCGCCACCTCTTCCAGGCGAGGTCCCACCTACAATCTGACTGCCAGATTTAAGCATCTGCAGGGAGTGGAAACGGCCTCTTCGTCCAGTTATGCCCTGGACCATTATCCGCGAGTCAGCATTAATCAGGATGCTCATTGTTCGTCTCCCCGCTGCCAGGCGACCGCTGCATTTACCAGTGCTGCGGTAGTGTTAAAAAAGGTCAGATTTTCATTGTTAAAGAGGGACTCCAGTCCGGAGTCTCCGTTTGTACCTTCAAGACGGATAAAAATCGGTTTTTTGGGCTGGTTAGCTTCAAGTGTCTGCAGGATGCCTTCAGCAACTTCGTCACAACGGGTCATGCCGCCAAAGATATTGATGACTACCACTTTGGAGCGGGTGTCGACTAAAAGCATCTCAAGAGCTGAAGAAATGGAGGTGCTGGTTGCTCCGCCATGAATGTCGATCATGGCGGAGGGCAAGGCGTTTAGTGACAGGAGCTGATCGAGTGTCAGATATGCCAAACCCATCCCATTGACCATACAGCCGATATCTCCGGGAAAGCTCTGATAGTCAACATCAAATTTTAACGCTTGTCGTTCTTCCCAACTGAAATTTGCAGATTCGAACGATTCGCAAAAGCTTCCCTGCCTGAAAATGGACTGGTTATCGATACTTATTTTTGCGTCAAGCGCAAATAGCTGATCTTGCGTACTCTCGACTAAAGAATTAATTTCGACTAATGTCGCATCAAACTGTCGGTAGACTGCATAGATTTTCCTGGCGATTTGTTGAAACTGCTTCCAAAAGATCGGGTTGATTCTCAGACTCGCCATTAATTCCCGGATCTGATAATCTTTCAAACCGTAATTGATATCGATGTGTTTTTCGACGACCAGAGCATCTCTGAAAGATTCTGGTTCGAGGAATGTGGCACCCCCAGCTTCCGACAACCGCAAGACAGGTGTGCCGGCATCCAGGTCCGAGGTTATAGCCAGGTAATATTCTTTTGAAAAGGTGAAGGCTTTCTCTACTAAAATGGAGTGTATTGGGCGATGATTCAGGACAAGTTTAAAAATTCCGTTGCTGACATTTTCGATTTCATCTTCGTTTTGAACGATACGTACACCGCCCGCTCGTCCTCTGCCAGGCTCAAGAGTCTGTGCTTTTAAGACAACTGGATAACCAATTTCAGCAGCGACCCGCTTGACCTGCACCGCGTTGGTTGCCAACGCGGAGTTAGGTAAGGGAATGCCAGCCTCCCTGAGTATCGATTTTGCCTGATATTCCTGTAGCTTCATGGATCTGCCCAACTGATTATAACAACAAAAGGCTGAGCGATAATCTCAGCCTTTTAATCGTCTTTTTTTGCAACTAGCCGTTTAGATATTCCTGAAGCGCTTCCTTAGTCAGGCGGAAAGCACTGCCAATCTTACGGGCTTTCAGGTCACCGGCAGTGATTGCCGCGAGCACATCCTCTTCAGAAACTTTTAAGAAACCAGCGGCTTCTGACGGAGTCATGACGTCAGGCATCGCCGCAGAGCCAGAAGGAGCTGTTGGCTGTGTCTGAGATTGCTGGTTTTGTGTCATACCGGCTAACGAACCAGCCAGAACGTTGCCGACTCCCATTCCGGCACCAATACCAGCCGTCAGACCTGCACCGCCTGAGGGGTTCTGGGCAGCATCGCGCATGGCATCAGCAGCCTGCAGTTGAGTATAAACCTGCATATCGAGCATACCCATATCGCGCAATTCCTGGGCTGACTTGTCTGATGGTTTCAGATTGCCAATGTAGAATGATTTCAGGATTAAACCAACTGCCAGGAAATCATCCTGTGCCTTGGCGCGAACACCCGCACTCAACTCGTCTGTCAGACCAATCAGGTCAAGGACGTTCTTATCTCTGGTTGTTTCACCAAGAAGATCTTGTAAGCGGGAAAGCAACATAGTTCGCAATCGGTTTTCAATATCCGAGGTGCGGTAACCACCCAGCTGACCAACGATTTGCGTCACGAATTGCTGAGGGTCATTGACCTGGAAACTGTAAGTGCCGAAGCCTTGCAGCAAAGAAATGCCGAGGCCGACACCGGTGTTGCGAACAATGATCGGCTGGGGTGTTCCCCATTTGCGGTCAGCAAACTCTCGCATCGATACAAAGTAAATTTCTGCGGTGAAGGGAGTGCGATCACCGAAGAGCTTGCCAAGTAACCCTGTGAGCAGTGGGACATTGGCTGTAGTGATAGTGTGCCGGCCTGGGCCTAAGACATCCAGGGCCCGGCCATCGCGGAAGAATACCGCTGCTTGTGATTCGCGAACGATCACCTGGGAGCCCAGGCGAAGATCTGCTACACCGGTTTCCGGAAAGCGATGGACGATTTCATCGACCATCTCACTAGGGTATTCAACGACATCAAAAATTCTTGCCATGTTAATCCTCCTATAAGATCAATGACTAAAGAGCGATACCTTTGAGAGCATCGGAACGTTTGTTAAAAGCATCAATTACTTCCTGTGAGACAGCAATGAGATGTCGAATCGAAGCAGGCAGGCCATCTGTGCCGATCGAAGCCTCAATGTTATCGATTGCGCTGCTGACTACCTGAGCATGCTCGTACAGCGTAAGGTCGTATTGATAAATGGCAGCTAGTTCCTCCTCGCGAATCTTTATCGCGTCAAAGATACCAGCGTAGCCATAAGAAGCAGTTTTAATCCTGTCAATGAATTGACGTATTTTAATGGCGGCATTTTCGAGATCATCTATGTAGGCCAAACCACCGCTGGAAATGAGGTCGCGTTGCAAGGAAGAGATTCTCTGATATTGAGTTTCATATTGCTTGGCAACAACCTCGCGCAAAATTTTATCTGACATACGGCGATCGCCGCGTTCAACATAGCCTTTGAAGCCAGGGATTTTCGAAATCAACTTTTTGATTGGATCCTGATCTTCGCTCACGATATTATAAATATCAGTCATTTTTCTCCTTTTCTAATGAGGCTTTATAGTATGCTACCATTTGAAGAATAGACACACCTGAGAAAATATAAGGTTTTTTTCCTAGGTGAGTTTATTATAATGGATATATAATTGCTCGCGGGAGGAGTTTGCTGATGAAAACAGGGCAGGGCAAGGGTTTGGGACCATTGGAATACTTGCTGATCATCATTCTGGTATTGATGATACTTTTTACTGTTTTCACAATATTCTGGCCCGCCATTCAGCTTTTTTATCAAAACACACTTCAATGATATGTCTGCATCAAAATTGTTGAACAGTACTCATAACCTTGCACAAACCGCGCTTGACTGGCTCTTTCCGCCAACCTGCCTGGGATGCGGTCAGGAGGGAGTTTTTATTTGCCCGGAATGCTTCAGCAAGATCAAACTTGTTCCAAAAGATGTCTGCAACTACTGCGGATCGTTTACAAGCAAGAAGGGAAAATGCCCCCATTGTTCTGGCAAGACGCTTCCCTATACCGGATTCAGGGCATTTTCTTACTATGAAGGCGTTATCCGAAAAGCTATCCACCATCTGAAGTACCAAAATGATCTGACAATAGGACGTTACCTGGCTGGGCTCTTAAAAATAGTCTACCAACGCACAGATTGGCAAGCTGATTTAATCGTGCCTATCCCGATCGGAGAGCAAAAAAGACTCGAACGCGGATACAACCAGGCCGAGAGAATCGCCGAGCCTTTGTCAAAATTGATAAAAATTCCCTTTACAAATGAGGCATTACTCAGAATAAATGAGATTTCTTCACAAGTCGGTCTCAACCAGGACCAACGTAGAGAAAACGTAAGGCAAGCCTTCATTGCTAAGGCTTCTCTTTTGAAAGATCGAAGAATCCTACTGATTGATGATGTCTTCACCAGTGGCGCGACCATGGAGGCCGCTGCAGCGGAGTTGATGCACGTTGGCGCAAAGTGTGTATATTGTCTGACTGTCGCAAAAGTTAATCATTTATCAGCATATTGATTTTACAATCACGAATAATGTATAATCTATAAAAATCCCAGGAGGTTAATTATGGCGTTAGAAATAGGCATTTACACAAAAGACCTGGAACTCACAGATCGAATTCAAGATTACGCAATAAAAAAAGTAGGTAAGTTAGAACGCTTCTTGAGTGAAATCGGGGAGTGTCGGGTTGATTTGAGTTATGCGAAAACGGCCCGCAACGCGTCTGACCGCTACATCGCACAAATTACAATTCGAGGAAAGGGCTTCATTCTACGCTCAGAGGAAAGATCGGATAATATATTCGCGGCGATAGATGCCACGGTGGATAAAATGACCCGCCAAATTAGCCGGTTCAAAGGCAAGCACTGGCGCAAGCGTGTGGGAGAACCTGAAGCTAATCAGCCATTAGAAGAGGTAGAGGAAGAAGTAACTCCCTTGATTGTCAGACGGAAAACTTTCACCCTTGAACCGATGCATGAAGA
>JBBAES010000091.1:0-6015 GCA_041655815.1 Anaerolineaceae bacterium | reverse complement strand
TACCGCAACTGGAGCCTGAAACGCATTTGGGATGACTTCAAGTCGCCCGCAAAACGCTCGGCCTTATGGGAGCTCTGGTTCGACCGGGACTATACCCAATACGCGCTGGCCTTCAATAACCCTTCGCTGACCCTGGCGACTTGGTCGCCAGCTGACAACGCTCGCATGTATATTAAAAAAGATATAGCCGCGAAAATATGGGAGTTTGGCATCAGCCCTGAACCTGAAGCGCCTCGCGTTGACCCGTATGAGGGAGGTGTGATTGACCTCGAGCCTGAACTGGTTATCAACGTTGCAGGAGATTTACCTTTCAGCGCCCCAAGGGAATTGGCAACCGCCCCCAATGGCAGCCTTTATGTGGCTGATTCCCGCAACCATCGCATCGTACATCTGGACGCGCAGGGACTCTTCATCAACGCCTGGGGGGGCTACGGAAACGTCTTGGATGGTGAGGTGCCTGGCGGATTGTTCAACGAGCCCTGGGGTGTCGCGGTCGGGCCAGATGGTCTGGTTTACGTCGCCGACACCTGGAATCACCGCATCCAGGTCTTCACTGCTGAAGGCGAATTCTTGCGGATGTGGAATGCTTTTGACATCCTCGGTATTTTGGACGACTTTTGGGGCCCGCGCGGGATTGCGGTGGACCAATCCAATCGGGTTTTTGTGACCGACACCGGAAAACAGCGCGTGGTGGTCTTCGACCGCCAGGGGAATTACCTGACTCAGTTCGGCAGCATAGGCCTGGAAGCCGGAGAACTGGATGAGCCGGTTGGCATTGACATT
This sequence comes from Anaerolineaceae bacterium, assembly GCA_041655815.1. GTDB lineage: Bacteria > Chloroflexota > Anaerolineae > Anaerolineales > Anaerolineaceae > Mesolinea. The sequence goes on along the minus strand of JBBAES010000091.1, from coordinate 5,232 downwards.
GCAGAGGACGGAAGAGTGTTTGTTGCTGATACCTGGAATTACCGCGTGCAGGTCTTCGAACCCGATGCCAGCGGTTTGGTATACCAATCTGTGAATATGTGGGATGTTGATGCCTGGAGTAGCGACTCGCTGGATAACAAACCTTTCCTGACTCTGGATGAGAACAGTAGTGTCTACCTGACAGACCCCGACCGGGGAAGAGTGATCGTGTTCGACTCTGAAGGCCAATTCCAGCGGATTTGGGGTGGATTTGACAACAGCTTCATGATGAATGTTATCAGTGGCATCACCATCGGAGACGATGGCAGCGTTTGGGTTTCAGACGCGCTGAGCAATACGCTGTTAAAATTTGTGCTGCCCTGATAGAAATTGTTTTGGTGTAAGGGACGGCATCTGAGCCGTCCCTTGTTTTTTAATTATTCGGCCAACAGCGGTAGCAGATTTTTGGTCTGCTCATACAGCCTACGGTAGACCTGGTAGAGACGGTCATAAGTGGCTGCATCGGTCCGGTCAGGCTTTAACAGCAAGGCGTTTTCATCCCAGATTTTTGCCTGCGAAGCATCTTCATACAACCCCACACCGATGCCTGCCAAAATCGCGCTGCCGTAAGCCGCTCCAGAGGTACCCTGGGGTATGCGAACATCAACATTGCCAATATCCGCAATGAGTTGCATCCAGCCCAGATTTTTGGTTCCACCTCCGACCGCGTTGATCAGTTTCACCTCGATATTTTCCTCCTGCAGTCTTTCAAGGTTATGGCGGATACCAAAACCAACTGCTTCCAGCAGAGCCCGATATAAATCAGCCTGAGTATGCCGCAAGGTCAAGCCAAAGAATGCACCTTTAGCAATCGGGTCATTGACCGGTGTTCGCTCGCCTTCAAAATAGGGCAAAGCTACCAGATTGTTGGCTCCAGGTCGAGACATCCCCAACAGATCGCTCATCTGCCCGTATGGGTTTTGATCTTGCCCGTCAGAATTGTTGCTAAAGATATTATCGAGGAACCACTTGGTCAGGCTGCCAACTGTCGCCATTCCACCCACCACCGCGTACTGGTCAGGGAAGAGCCAGTTGAGCCCCCAGAAAGTCCTGGAGCGGGTGTAGGTTCTGGTGATGGCAATGATCGAATTGCTGCTGCCGAACATGCCCATGGTATCACCAACCGAATAATTGCCAATGCTAACAGCTTCAGCAGCCGCGTCGATGCTGCCCGCGATAACCGGCGTGCTCGCGCGCAGACCGGTCAGACTGGCGGCTTCTGAGGTTACCCCACCCACCACGTCTGTAGTCCAGTATTTTTCAGGCAATTTCGCCGTAGGGTTGATACCTGCAGTGGTTTCGTCGATCCAACTGCGTTTTTCAACGTCGATAATTGGTGAATAGGTGGATGCGGTGTAAATGTCGATCGACGCCTTGCCTGTCAGCCGTGCGACGATAAAATTCTGACTGGTGAAGAACCAGCGCGTCTTTTCGTAAACCTCGGGTTCGTTATTGTACAGCCACAATATTTTAGGCGCAACTGCAGATGAAGACAGTTCACAACCCGCCCTCCTGAAGACTTCTTCCTCTCCTAACTCTCGCAGGTATTGATCAATTTCCAAAGTTGCCCGAGTGTCGATGCCATACAAGATGGCGGGTCGAAGCGGTCTGAAGGCTTTATCTACTGGCAAAACACAGGGGCCAATCCCGGAGACGCCAACAGCGAGGATTTTATCAGAGGATACTCCTGATTCCTGCAGCAAGTCTCCCACAATCTGGACAAATTCTCCCCACCAGGTTTTTTCAGCGTCTTGTTCCACCCATCCGGCCTGAGGAAGCGAAACGCTGTGAGGAATAGAAGCCTGGGCGAGCACTGTCCCATTTTTTGCTTCTATCAAAACGCCTTTTGAAGACGCCGTGCCAATATCAACCCCAATCAAGTATTCTGACATACTGAACCTCCTTCAAAAAACAGATTGCTGGGGTTCCAACAATCTGTTTCTACAACCAAAAGCCATTACTTCCTGATGGCCTGAACAAATCTTTCCGTAATCTCCTTGGGTCTGGTGACCGCTCCGCCAACGATAACAGCTATTGCGCCATAATCAATCGCTTTTCTGACTTGATCGGGGGAGTAATAGCGTCCCTCAGCGAAAACTGGTACTGAAAGTTTGGAAGCGATCTGACTGACGAGATCGATGTCAGGCCCGTCCAGACTGGGCGTGTAATCGGTATAACCTGAGAGAGTTGTTGAAACCACATCAGCTCCCGAAATCATCGCGGCTTCGGCTTCTTCGAGATTGGAAATGTCTGCCATGACCAGACAATCCGTTTGTTCGTGTATCTTGCGGATCAGCTCCGGCACTTCGTCTTCGGGATGGACGCGGAAAGTTGCGTCGATGGCGATCACATCGGCTCCTGCCTGCGCGATTGCCAGCGCGTGTTTGATGGTTGGTGTGATTATGACTGGGGTTCCGGGCATCACTTCTTTATACAAACCAACCAGCGGCACATCAACTGCCGCACGGATAGCACTAACGTCAACGGGTGTGTTCGCGCGGATGCCTTTGGCGCCGCCCCGAACTGCTGAGATCGCCATTTTGGCCATGATGTCCGCGCCAAACAAGGCCTCCTGCGGGGTCGCCTGGCAGGAGACAATCAATTCTCCTGTGACTATCTCGAGGAAATCGTGTAATTTTTCTGCTCTGTTCATTGAACGTACTTTCTCCTCTTCCACACTCTTATTTGATTTGGACGGGAAGGTCCTTCTCAATTGATTCGATAGCGGCAAGAACCATTTTAAGCGCGGTGATTCCGTCAGCACCACAGGCGGGCACGGGTTTGTCGTCCAGAATACAATCGATAAAAGCCTTGTCTTCCACGTCCAGACCAGGAGCGGTGGAAGGGAACTTTGAACCGGTATCTGAATACATCATGACACCCTGGCTTGCCAGATCAATGTCGAGCGAGCCCTTGTCGCCAATCACGGTCATCTTGAAATCACGTCCGCCTGGATGGGCGAGCGGTAAGTTCCAGCCGATATGAGCGCAGACAAGGGTGCCATCTTGGAATTTGAACGTGTTGAAGGTCTCGTTCTCCTGGGGATAGCGCTTTTCGACACTGGTCGATTCAGCCGAGTAGACCTGTGCGGGTTCTACGCCAAGCAGCCAATGAATCAAATCGAAGTCATGAATACCAAGAAAGTGAAGTACACCAATGCGACCACCAAGCCTGTCCGCCTGCGTGATCACGTTCATGCGGCGAGTGTAAACGCTGATGATTTTGCCAAGTTTTCCGCTTTGAATGTATTGACGCGCCTGCACGTAATGAGGGACAAAGCGCAGGGTGAACCCAACCATCAATTTGACATTCGCTTTTTCTGCAGCTTCGATCATGGCTTCGCCATCTTCAACAGTTGTAGCGATTGGTTTTTCAACCAGGATGTGTTTTCCTGCCCGAGCTGCTTCAATGCAGATTTCCTTATGCAGATGATCGGGAGTTGCCACAATAACCGCTTCCAGGTCCGGATGAGCTAGCAATTGCCGATAATCTGTATACCCCTGAATAGCAGTTCCAGCGATGGTTTTGTCAAGAGCTTCCTGGTTCAGATCTGAGACACCCACAATATTTGCTTCACGGAGATCCTTTAGCACGCTGACATGCTTGCCTCCGATTGCCCCCAGACCGATTACTCCAATTCCTAATGACTTCATTGTAAAACCTCCATTTAAGATATACGATTTATAGTGATAATCTTCCAGCCATCCTCGTGCTTTTCGAGGACGCTGTAAGACGCATTATCAAGAATGATATTCGCGGCGATGTCCGCATCGATACCCATCAGTAGCCCAATCATTGAGCGCGTAAAATCGCCATGGGATACTATCAATACACTTTGCCCCTCGCATTGGCTAAGGATTTCAGCAAGCACTGCTTCAGCCCGGGCGCGGATTTGTTGGAAAGTTTCGCCATTGGGCGGTCGGAGTGTGGAGGGGGTCAATCCTTCTTGCTTGACCATCCCCAGAAACTCGACCGCTGGCATCCCGTCCCAATCGCCACAGTTCCATTCCTGCAGGCGTGGGTCAGTCTTTACTTCCATTGCGTGCTTTGAAGCGATGGCTTTGGCGGTGGCCACAGCGCGTTTCTGATCGCTTGAATAAATTTTTTCGATGAAAAAAGAACTCAGCACCTCAGCGATTTCGGCAGCCTGAACCAGCCCGGTCTCATTCAAAACACCATCCGATTGCCCCTGAAGATAATGTTTGGCGTTAGCATCGGTCTGAGCATGGCGGACAAGTATGAGCCTGGTGACACCGTCTGCAGGCTCACTTTCAAAAGGATTGTTTGAAATCATGGTTACGCTTTTAGCTTTCCTTCAACCTGTTCAAAGAACACTTTCAAAACAGTCTGGACCACACCGGGCCTGGCACCGAACATCAATTTCTGACCGACCACGTTCAGTGGATAGGCAAGTACATCAAGTTGTGTGCTCTCATCGGTAGGGGCGGAATATTTGATTTCAAGTTTGCTGCGATCACCCAAAACATTACCTTGCAATTTTTTGTCCATCTGAATATGCAGAATTTTTGCGTTCTCATCGTGGGTAAGCACCTTACCACCCAACTCGACAGCGACTTTTTTGCAGGCTGAGATGACCGTCTCGGGCTTGGCTTCGTAGTTTTTGGTCAATTTAATATCATAGCTCATTGGTTTCTCCTAAAGTAATCTGACTCGCTGACGTACTTCTTCAACGAGCTCCCATTCTGGCATTTTAGTTCCGGACTGCATGGCTGAGGCTGTGCCGCAGGCCACACCAAGCACCAGCGCTTGCTCCAAACCGTAACCGTGGTGGAGCGCAAAACTAAGCCCTGCCACCATGGCATCACCAGCGCCCACAGGGTTGACTTCCTGGATCTCCGGGGGCAGGCAAACAGCTGTGTTTGCACCATCTGTCAGCAACGCGCCCTTATCGCCTGCTGAAACAGCTACATAAGCAGCATTTACAGAACGGAGAATTTCAGGTTCATCCAGGAGTTCCTGTAAATCTGTGATCTCCCTGCCTGTCAGTTGTGAGAGTTCAAACAAGTTGGGCTTTATCAGCATCGGACCTGCCAGCAACCCCCTCATGAGCGCGGCGCCGCTGGTATCCAATACAACATCCCCGCCGAGGACTTTAATCTGCCGGGTCATTTGTTCGTAAACTGAGACTTCTACACCGGGCGGAATACTGCCCGCCAGAATCCACAGAGTTTC
>JBBAES010000090.1:0-6086 GCA_041655815.1 Anaerolineaceae bacterium | reverse complement strand
ATGTTCAATGAATACAGCCGTTTGAGATATTTGGAAGCATTCCAGACAGCGGATACCTACTCTTCAGCGCTATTCATTGAACATGCAATAGCCTGGTTTGCCAGAAAAGGGATCCGGATTGAATGTGTACAAACGGATAACGGATTTGAATTTACCAAACGTTTTCTAAAGACGAAAGACGAGCAAAACAAGAGCTTGTTTGAGACCCTTTTAGCTCAAAAAGGAATCAGACACAAACTGATCAAGCCCTATACACCAAGACACAATGGCAAGGTTGAGAGAAGCCACAAGGAGGACCAGAAACGTTTATACACTCATGCAAGGTTTTATTCTTTTGAGGATTTCAAACAACAACTGAGAAGGCATAACCAGCGCACTAACCATATTCCCATGCGTCCACTTTCGTTCATGTCACCCCTTCAATTTCTGAAGCAGACTGTCCAATATGTTTGACAATCCTACAAATTTACATAGTTCGTCAGTGAAACTTCCACCTCTCTTTCCCCTCCATCAGTTCCAGAACGCCATACATGACTAATAAAAACGCCAGGCCTTCATCGAGATTGCCAATAATTGGCAGGTTATCAGGAATTAATTCAATAATTCCGAAAGTCGGATTCAAAATGTAAATAAAGCCAAGGATTGCCATAACAAACACTAACCAACGAGGGAAACCTCTGGTAGACAGGGGTTGAAAATAAGAAAGACTTTCAGTTTCTTCGGTTGGGTCTGGAGTTTTGCCTATATCGATAATCTTGGGGTCTTTCATTCTATTTTTGTTCCATTGGGTTTAACTTAAAAAAATTGTGGAAGGAAAGATTTGTATGAATCCAATATTTCCTCTAACAGATGTTTAGCCAGGTCGATGTCGTCAACCACCGGGTCGAGCAACAGGCTTTGAATCGCCAGTTGGCGGTCACCATGTACGACCGCGTCAATGTTAAGTTGAGCTGTGTTTACCTCTCGTTGTAGCAGAGAAAGCACTCCTTTGGGGAGTTCAAACTGGCTTACAGCAGTAAATCCACTTTTGTTGACCCTGGCGGGAAATTCAACGACGGCGTTGTCGGGTAAACCGGCAATGGTAGCGTTATTGGGTAGATTTACTGCTTCCCACAAGAAATCTGAATCCGTCAACATGGCGGTGATAATTTCGATTGCCCCTTCTGAATGGGTGTGACTGTATCGCTCAATGTTTTGTTTCAGACGAATGTCGTCTGAAACTTGCTGCCAAAGCTCTTCGCGGTTGGCCTCGAAATAATCCCAATCGTAAAGAGAAAGGTCGTATTTAAGCCAGGGTTTTGTCCGCGAACTGGACATCCAGGGCAGGTATTCGCAAAGGTGCTCATCACCTGGAATGGGGAAAAGATGGAACGTATCAAATACTTCGTGAGTTAGGGGTTCGAAATCGGCAGGAAGCAACTGCCAGCGTTCCCGGAAAAGGGGGTAAAGGTCCTGTCCGGTTTGTCGGTCGCTTAATGCGGTCATCCAGGTGAAATGGTTGAGTCCCGCTGCCGTGATCCTGAAATGTTTCATACCTGCCAGTCCCATTGCACGATGGGCGTGATCGTTTTTAGGGTCTGCATGCGAACTGATAAATTCTTCAGCGCCTGCTATGCCATAGTCGGTAGCCAAAGCCTTCGCGACCATGGCATAGCCAATGGCAAGCTGATGGCAAAGCCCAACCGATCTAATCGAAGTGTATTGGTTGATCAGATAGCAGATGCGGTGAAGGGGGTTGCTAAAGTTGAGATACCAGGCATTCGGGCATTGCTCTTCCATGTCATGCGCGATCTGGAGGATGGTATTGACATTGCGGGCCGCGTGGGCAAAGCCCCCGGGACCGCCATTTTCGCCATAGGGCTGTCTGAGCCCATGCTTGCTGCCCAGTTCAAAGTCCCTACGCCAGAGCCCTTCTCGTGGCTGGACCTCAATGGCGCTGATGACAAAATCCGTACCCTTTAAGGCGTTTCGGTGAGATGAGTGACTGCTGATCAGTTTACCGGAACCCCACTCCGAATTTAGCCAGTTTGCCAAGGAACTGATCAAGTCTAAAGACTCCTGGTTGGTGTCCACCAGAGCGATTTCCGTACCACGTAAAACCTCACTTTGCAGCAGTGTGATCAGCGTACTTAATCCAAAAGAATGGCTGCCAGCGCCGAGGCAGGTGATTTTCGTCATAGCCGGTACCCCAGGGTGCGGAAGTAATCAACCATAGATGAGGCTGCTTTGCGACCGGCACCCATGGCAAGGATAACCGTCGCGCCGCCGGTGACGATGTCGCCGCCAGCATACACAGCGGGCATACTCGTAACAGAAGTGTTATCGTCCACGATGATATTGCCCCATTTGTTTACCTTGATTTCCGGTGTTGATTTGTGAATGAGCGGGTTGGAACCGTTGCCAATGGCAATTACGGCTATTTCCAGGGGCTGTAAAAATTCTGAACCTGCGATCGGGATCGGTCTGCGACGGTTGCTGGAGTCCGGCTCACCAAGTTCCATCTTGACCAGCTTCACACCAGTCAGGTTGCCGTCTGCGTCCCCGACAAATTCAGTGGGATTGCGCAGGTAAGCAAATTGGACGCCTTCCGCAATGGCATGGTAGATTTCTTCTTTTCGACCGGGCATTTCTTCCTGTCCACGGCGATAGACGATGTAAGTTTCCTTAGCACCAAGCCTGATCGCGACCCGGGCTGAATCGAGGGCAGTGTTTCCACCGCCAAAGACACCAACGATCTTTCCATGGAGGTCGTGAATAGGGGTATCGACGTTGGGATACTGATAGGCTTTCATCAAATTTACGCGCGTCAGGAATTCGTTAGCTGAATAGATGCCAACCAGGTTTTCGCCGGGTATGCCCAGAAAGCGAGGCAAGCCAGCTCCAGAACCGATAAAAATGCCGTCAAAACCATATTCGTTTAATAATTCTTTAACCGTGAAAGTGGCTCCGATGAGAGTATTGGGGACAAATTTCACGCCAAGTTTTTCCAGTTCCTGTACTTCCCGCGAAACGATGGTTTTGGGTAGGCGGAATTCCGGAATGCCGTAGCGCAAAACACCGCCAAAATCGTGAAATGCTTCAAAGACCACCGTTTCAACACCCGCTTTGACAAGATCGCCGGCACAGCTCAGACTGGCTGGTCCAGACCCGATCAGGGCTGCTTTAGGAGCTTTTTCAGCGCGTTCAGGTTTCAGGCTTTCCAGATTACTTTCAGCCAGTTTGTCGGCAGCGAAGCGTTCCAGTGCACCGATGGCGATTGGCTGTCCCTTCTTTAACAGGATACAGGCACCTTCGCATTGGTCAGTTTGCGGACAAACCCGTCCACAAACCATCGGCAAGGAGTTGTCCTGCTTGATTTTCATGCCTGCTTCTACATACTTTTTCTCTTTGATCAAGTGTATAAATTCGGGGATTTTCACAGAGACCGGGCAGCCTTCCACACAAAGAGGACGGCGGCATTGCAGACAGCGTTCTGCCTCAGCCAGGGCCTGTTTTTCTGTGAAACCCAGAGCGACTTCTTCAAAACTGTGAATTCGTGTCTCAGGGGCAAGCTCCGGCATGCTCTGACGCTGCTGTTCGAGAACAGAGACCGAATCGAGCGCTTCGATCTCATCCAGGACAGCGATCCGGGCTTCAAGCCGGCAAACATCATCGTCTTTATAAGCTCGGGAGCGCTGAATGATGCTGGTGTAATCGACCAAGTGCCCGTCAAATTCTGGGCCATCCACACAGGTGAATTTGGTTTGGTCACCAACCTGAACCCGGCAGCCGCCGCACATGCCAGTCCCATCGACCATGATGGTGTTGAGGCTGACTGTGGTCGGAATTTTGTGCTTGCGGGTCAACTCACTGATTGCCCGCATCATAAAGAGAGGGCCAATAGCCAGAATGTAATCAAAGGTTTGTCCTGAATCCAGCAGTTCCTGCAGTTTTCCGGTTACAAAACCGTCGTAGCCATAGCTGCCATCGTCTGTCGTGAAGTAGAGGTGGTCGCTGACAGCAGCAATCTCGTTCTGCAGGATCAGCAGATCTTTGTTGCGCGCACCGACAATCGAGGTGACTTCATTGCCTGCTTGTTTTAGCGCTCGAGCGACCGGATAGGCTACCGCGGCTCCAACGCCGCCACCAACCACACAGACTTTTCCAAAATTTTGTATGTCGGAAGGGTTGCCGAGCGGTCCCAGCACATCATGGATGGTCTGTCCGACCAGGATCTGATCCAAATGGGTGGTACTTTTTCCGACGGTCTGAACGATCAGCCGGATGGTACCCGTCTCTGTGTTTTGATCTACGATTGTCAGGGGCACACGTTCGCCGTCTTCGTCCAGACGCAGGATAATAAATTGTCCGGGTTTAGCTTTTCTTGCAATGTATGGAGAATAAATCTGATAAGATTTGACGCGATCAGCCAGCGTTTCTTTTTGAATAATTGTGTTAAGTTCTATGGAGAGCTCCTGCTGGATTCTTTTAGGCGAATGTGACCTTATTCTTCATCCACTGAAAGACACCAATACAGGCTTTCATTCTTAGTGGGGTTGAGGGAGTAAACAAGGCAATAGCGTCCTGGGGTCAGCTCGTTTACAGGAGTGAGGACGCGCGCGTTGTTTTCTGCGGCAAACGTCTCAAAGGGTACGCTCTTGTCATCTTGATTGAGGAATTCCAGACGTTCGTCCAGATTAATCACCAGGGTATTGATCACAATTTCAGGTTTTCTGCTGGTCGTCGCCGGAACACCATGCTGATCCGCCGGCATGCTTTGATTCATGGTCATTTCGCTATACTTGTCGTTCTCAAGAATAAAGACACCATTGGCTGGCGGTAATACGGATAAAACAGGGATAGGCCGGCTCAGGAAGGGGATATTGACATTGAGAAGCGTCGACCCGATCAGGATGCCAATGATAATGAAAATCATCAGGGTAAAACCGTACAGCAGGATATCCAGCCAGGGTTTGCGCGCGGCAGCTGGCTTTGAGGCCGTTTGTGCGGCTATTGTTGGGGAGGATGAGCTAGGCTCAAGCGCCGGTGCTGCCTCCGGAATCGGATTTTGAGCGGCGACATGTGCCGCAGCCTGGGAAGGCGTGAGCGCTGGATTGCCAAAGACACCAATCGGGCGGGTATAATCGGAAAGTTTTTCACCTGGTTTGGGGGGGATATATTTCTTCCGTTCAATGAAAGCCAGCCCTCGTTGGGCGGGGCGATTGGCTGGGTCAATGTCGAGAGCTTTTTTAAGAAAAATAGTTTGTTTTTCTTCGTCTTCGATGATCGCCGAAAGCCACACCCATACATTGGCATTCTCAGGTTCTTCCACGATGGCATCTTTCAGATGTCCCAAGGACTCTTCCATCAGACCTGATTTGGCTGCTTCGATTCCTCTTTCTAGTGCTGATGTCATAGTGTCGCTCCGAATGGGTAATTGTTGTTGAAATTTTACCATATACATAATGATAAACTAGAATAAATCTCTCTACGGATTAAGTATGAAAATTGCAATCATCAGTGACACGCACAACAATCTCAACAATATCCAGTTGGTACGCCGGGCGATACTGACCCAGGAAGTTGAGGCGGTTATTCATTGTGGGGATCTTACCGATGCGGATGTACTCGATTATTTTGGTGATTTTCGCCTGTATTGCGTCTTCGGCAATGGAGATTACGCCCCGGAAGTTGAGGAAAGGATGGCGTGGCTCGGTTCGGACAACAAAGCGGGGGAGAGCCTTGATCTGGTCCTCGGATCAAAAAGGATTTTTGTGACTCACGGGCATTGGCATTCCCTATTGAGAAAAGCGCTTGATTCCGGCAGGTATGATTACGTCTTTCACGGTCACACCCACCGTTTTAAGGACGAAATGGTTGGCAATACCAGGGTGATTAACCCGGGTTCGTTGGGTGGAAAAAAAGTTGAGGATCGCTCGTTTGTAATTTTGGACCTGGCAGACGGCGACTTGACGAGAATAGTGGAGCCATTTTGACCTGACCAAAAGCCCGTGTCAAGTCAAATGATAATGTTACCGAACGGTCTCCATTGGTTCAAATGATAATGTTACCGAAGGTTCTTTAACATTCAATTTTGTCTTATAAAA
>JBBAES010000089.1:0-6108 GCA_041655815.1 Anaerolineaceae bacterium | reverse complement strand
ATTATTTCGACAGCTAGTTCTGTCATTGAGAGTTCCTCCTTGTGATGTCGCTATCCCAATTATGGCAGGAACTCTCTCTTTTTTTTGGTATTTAGTCAAATTTGAAACAGAAACTGAACCCATTCAAACATTTGACGCCCCCCCAAGTGCGTGCTAAAATATCAGTCCGTTCGTACGGGCGCGTAGCTCAATGGTAGAGCAGCGGCCTTTTAAGCCGTTTGTTGGGAGTTCGATCCTCCCCGCGCTCATTTTTTATTTAATCCCCTACAAACCCCTTTATTACTGTTTCGCTTCCATTTTCACCAACCACAGCTCTCTTGACTGTGTCAATACTGTATTACTGACAAGCCATTTTCCTCAGATGAAACTGCCATTCAGGTGTTGACGTGCCTAATTGTCAAATTGCCAGCTTCCATACACAACCACAGCAGTTTTCAGCAATGGACGTTTTGGCGGTGTAAAACATCTTTGGCTTCATTTCGGCTCCCTTTTTTGCTTCGCGATGCAACTGAATGTAGACAGCATCTGACTATGACTGAAACCATATTATCTTGTGACAATTGTCATATAACATTATTGAACATGACAACTGGTTTATAACCTGGCAACTTGTTATACTGAACATCTAAATGAGAATATTGACTCATTCATTGAGTCTGAAAAAATTGAACCATCCACAAGGAGAATCTTTATGGATTTTGTGATACAGGTAGATCACCTGTCAAAACAGTTTAACAATGGGAATACGCCCCCCGCGGTGGATGATCTTTCGTTATCAATCCCCGGAGGTGTTTTATACGGGCTTATAGGGCCGGACGGCGCGGGCAAGACCACCACTCTGCGTATGCTTTCTTCGGTCATGCTGCCTACATCCGGAACTGTGAGTGTTTTGGGGTATGACACACGAAAAAACCCTGATCCCATTCGCAAGCAGATTGGTTACATGCCACAAAACTTCAGTTTGTATACTGATCTCAGCGTAATTGAAAATCTAAACTTTTTCGCAGATATTCAACAGTTGGATTCGGCACGCAAGCCTGCGCGAATTTTAGAAATGATGCGTTTCACTCGTCTTGAAGAATTTAAACATCGTAGAGCTGGGACGCTTTCCGGAGGCATGAAAAAGAAGCTTGCCCTGGCATGTGCACTTGTTCATGAGCCAAAACTTCTTATCCTGGACGAGCCTTCCACTGGTGTGGATCCTGTCTCACGGCGCGAACTCTGGGTCATCCTGGCGGAAGTGGTGCAGAATGGGGTCACCGTGGTGGTCAGTACGCCTTATATGGATGAAGCAGAACGCTGCCACGAGATTAGTTTTCTTTCTGGTGGGAAGATATTGGCTACTGGCAGCCCAAATGATTTGATTGGCAGGTTACCCTTCAACATTTTGGAACTTAAAGCCAGCCCGCGAAAGAAAATGCGCCAGATTGTGGATGAGACTCAAGGTGTTATCGAGTGGCGCCCGGTCGGAGACTCAATCAGACTTGCAGTGCCAAATAACGGCACCACACAACAGATTGCCGATTCACTCCGACAACAGTTGGACCAGGAAAAAATGAAAGTCACCCTGCTGCGACAAACACGGCCAAGCATGGAAGATGTGTTCGTTCACTTGGTAAACAAGCAACGAGGTCAGGCATGAACGCAGTCGAAGTTACTAATTTAACTCGCAAATTTAACGATTTCAACGCAATCGATGATATCAGTTTCTATATCCCGCAGGGCGAGATATTTGGACTGCTCGGCCCCAATGGGGCTGGAAAAACAACCACCATCCGTGTTTTGTGCGGCATCATGCTGCCAAGTTCAGGTTCAGCCACAGTCTTGGGCTATGACGTGGCCCAGGACCCTGAAGCAGTTAAGAGCCGCATTGGCTATATGTCCCAAAAATTCTCACTATACAACGATCTGACTCCGGTTGAAAACCTTATGTTTTACGCATCCATTTATGGTGTTGCGAGAAAGGAACGGGCGGAGCGGGTTAAGGAATTGATCACTATGGCTGACCTGACAGGTCATGAGCAAAAGCTTACCCGCAATCTTTCCGGAGCCTGGCGACAGCGTCTTGCCCTTGCTTGCGCCATCGTCCATAGACCGGCTATGATTTTTTTGGATGAACCTACTGCTGGTGTTGACCCTGTTTCCCGGCGTGAATTCTGGGATTTGATCTACGACCTCGCTGGCGAAGGGGTTAGCGTGCTCGCCACGACTCACTACATGGATGAAGCTGAATATTGCAACACTATCGGAATGATGTACGACGGTCGATTGGTCGCAGTAGCCAGCCCTGAAACCATGAAGGACAACATGCCTGGCGTCTTAGTGCAGCTCGAATCTGACCAACCCGGAGAGGCTCTGACGCTGATCTCAAAACAACCCGGAATTATAGGGACGGCAATCCACGGCGCGCTGGTACATTTGACCATGCAAGATATCAGTTTTGAACAGCATATAAAAGCAGCGCTTGCTAATGCCAATATCACAATCAAAGGCTGGGAAATCATACAGCCCTCGCTTGAGGATGTCTTTATAAGTATGGTATCTGAACAACTTTCAACTGCTGATAATCTAGCAGAAAACAATCAAAGGAGTGAAGCATGAATCGTTTATGGACCGTCATGCGCAAGGAAATTTTTCACATTTGGCGAGATCCACGCACCCTGGCAATGCTGGTACTGTTGCCCGCACTATTACTGATCCTCTTGGGATTCGGAATTTCTTTTGAGCAGCAATCCGTCAAGATGGCGGTTGTGGATTATTCAAAAACTGATGCCAGCCGTAAATTTATTGAACAATTTACAGCCAGCAATGATTTTATATATGAGTACAGCGTAATGAATGAAGATAATCTCATTGACTTGATCGACCGCGATCTCGTGGATGTAGGTATTCTCATCCCTGAAAATTACGACCGTAGTCTTTTAACCGGCTCTCCGGTCAATATTCCGATTTATATCGATGGATCGATGCAGCCGACGGATTCACTGACGCTTCAACTAAAGTTGAATTCGATCACATCCATGTACGCTCAAAAAATCCTCATACAAAAGGTTCAAAAATCTGGACTGGCAGCCAGCATTGATTTACCTGTCTCTGGAAATATCAAGACCCTCTATAATCCTAATGGTGACTCCAAGATCTATATGATTCCCGGCCTGGTTGCCATATTACTGCAGGTTCAGACCCTGATCCTTTCAGCACTGGCAATCGTGCGCGAGCGCGAACAGGGCACCATGGAACAGTTAATCGTCACCCCAGTACGCTCGTGGGAATTGATGCTCGGCAAGATCATCCCATACCTGGTGGTATGTGTATTCAATCTGTTTGCCCTCTTATGGTTGAGCCAGTTATTTTTTGGTGTGACGGTAGCCGGCAACCTGGGTGTATTGATTGGACTGAGCATCATCTTCATCCTGGGGTCCCTGGGAATGGGAGTGTTGATCTCTACAATTTCACAAACACAGATGCAGGCAATGTACATTTTATTGTTCGTTGTGCTCATGCCTGCCATCATCATCTCTGGATTAATGTTCTCGCGTGAAAATATGCCAGCTTTCACCTATTGGTTCAGTGAATTACTACCCGTAACCCAGTACCTGGAGATTACACGCGGCATCATGGTAAGAGGTGTGGAAGCCAGTTCGCTTTTCTTATCTTCAACGGTGCCTTTGATTGTGCTTTCAATTGGATATTTCACCACCAGCTTTGTGGTGTTTCGAAAACGTCTTTAATAAAAAAGGAGAACCCTATGAAAAGAAATTTAATAAAATTAGTCAGTCTATTAGCCATCCCCGTGTTCTTATTGAGTGCTTGTTCAACCGAGCCCAATGATAAATTAATTGCCTCAGGCACTTTCTCGGCGATCGGCACTTCAATCGTCTCAGAAATCAGCGGCAAGGTCACCGAGGTGAATGTTAATGAGGGCGACAACGTTACGGTTGGGCAGGTACTGTTTGTTTTGGATGCCGAAGTCAGTCAGGCCCAATACGATCAGGCTACCGCTGCAGTCAAAGCCGCGGAAGCCGCTGTGGAAGCCAGCCGCAAACAAGCTGAAAGTGCTTCTGCACAATATCAATTAGCTTTACAAGGCGCGATGTTGCAGGATCTGCCCGAGAGAGAAAACATGTGGGGGTCATCTGTCCCTGATAATTATCAACCGGAATGGTACTTTAATGAAAACGAATTGATTGACTCCGCAAAGACTCAGGTTGCAAGAGCCGAAGTAGCACTCAAAGCCGCAATGGCTGATCTTGAGAACGAACAAAAGAAGACCAGCAGCCAGGATTTCCTTGCTGCTGAAAAAAGACTTGCCCTTGCGCAAGGTACACTCAGTGTGGCTGAAACCACCTTGAAACAAGCCCAATCTGCGAATGATACCAGCCTGGAAAATGCTGCTATGGAATTGAGAGATTTGGCACAGGCAGAATTCGATTCCGCACTCTCGGACTATGAGCGTATGCTCACCTCCACTGCTGCGGAGGCGATCATCCAGACGCGCTCTCGCGTGACCATTGCTCAGACCACACTCGATAACGCCCGTTATGTCCTTCTTGGGCTACAAACCGGCAGCCAATCGTTGCAAGTGCTGGCCGCCCTGAAAGCTGCTGATGCTGCAGACAGCATGGTTAAACAAGCTGAAGCAGGGTTGGAACAAGCCAAACAGGCTCAAAACCTGGCCCAACTTCAATTGAACCGCACTAAAGTAAAATCGCCGGTAGATGGGGTTGTGCTCACCCGTGGCATAGAGATCGGTGACATGGCTATGGCTGGCGGCGCTGTGATGCGGGTAGGTCAGCTGGACAACCTCGATCTGGTGGTTTATCTCCCTGAAGATGAGTATGGTGCAGTCAATATCGGTGATTCAGTCTATATCACCGTCGATTCATTCCCAGCCAAGACTTTTGAGGGCACTATCCTCAGAATTTCTGACGAGGCCGAGTTTACACCCAAGAACGTGCAAACTGAGTCAGGAAGAAAATCTACTGTTTACGCGGTTAAGATCCAGGTACGCAATCCTGATCACAAGCTTAAACCAGGTATGCCCGCAGATGTAGAATTTTCACGACGTTGAGTTATCCCATCAGTCTCAAAAAGAATTGAGTAACGATTCACACAGCCCGCTCGGCAAGCAAAACTGAGCGGGCTACGTTTTCCAAACCGCGATGCTTTGAGACCAAACCAGAGGGTTCCCTTTTGGGATAACTTGCCAGGAATAGTCTCATTCATCGCTGGCTGATATCCAATCTTATGACCGCATCTTTTTAGATCGATCTTTTGCCCAGAAGACCTTCAATTTCTGATTTCAGGGCTAATTCAGTGTTGATTATTTTGATTGTATATTTCATAGCTCCTAATCTTAATTAGGACATCTCTGTTTTGCTACTTTACGACGTTGTCAAGTTGGCCTTACATTATTGGTAATCTAACCCACAGGATGCCAGCACTATGATATATTTAGACAAAATCTAGTTGTATAGCCAAAGAGAGGGGCTCATGAAAAAATCCACTTTACACGCTCTAGTTTGTCTTCTCATCATCTCCCTGCTAATTCCATTTTTGCCATCGCCTGTTCAGGCGACACAGGTTTTCGAAGAAGCCTCTTTGCGAACCTACACTGATGAGTTCATTTCTCCCGATCGTGACTATTTCACCCCTCCGTTCCCTGAGGATACTGGAGGGCGTTCGGTTTCTACGGATCCCTTCCGACCACTGACGGAGCGCGCCGTCCCGTCTCCTGAATTGAGGAGGGGTCTGCATGAAGATTTACAGGAACCTGGACCCAGAGAGTACACCCCATCCAGCCCTGAAGTCATCGCCAAAACGCAGGAACAGGTGAATGGCTTCAGCTGTGCGGATGTTACCGACGTTCCTCAAAGTGAATGTGAAGCTTTGGTGGCACTCTACAACAGCACCAACGGCGCGGGGTGGATAGACAACAGCAACTGGCTCACAGGAGCAAGCGTAGGCAGTTGGTCTGGAGTAATTGTCAGCAGCAGCCATGTCAGGACCCTCAACCTATCCTCCAACCAGCTGACTGGCACTATCCCAGCTGAGCTGGGCAACCTGAGCAGTCTGGAGTACCTCGACCTACACACCAACCAGCTGACT
>JBBAES010000088.1:0-6141 GCA_041655815.1 Anaerolineaceae bacterium | reverse complement strand
GATAATGCCCGGTTTGCCTAAGGTCCCTGCTGCAGAGAAAATAGATATAGATGAAAACGGAGTGATAACGGGTCTGTTTTAAGCAGTTTTTAGAAAGGGGCGCATTTTACAATGTGATATATTTAAAACTGAGCGTATGTTTCAATTTTATAAATTTGCATATTATAAGTTTAAGATTGCTTAAGAATGTTTTTTATACTAACACATTTTTAGACATATTAAATTAGCTTAATAGCTTTTTTGTTTTGTTATAGGCTTAAGATTCTGATGATTTTGGTTATACAAAAAGAATTTATTAACAAATGAAAAGCTTTAGTATAATGAAAAAATATTTTAGGTGGAAGTAAAAACGGATTCTCTACATATTTATACTATTTTAATAAATCCCAACTTTTTATGCTATTCTTAGTGTAAAGTTGCTATAGGGAAATTGATTTTAGAATGAATAATAGAAATAGAATATGGGGGAAAGACTGTGAAAATTATAAAACAAAAATTATTATCAAATTCAGATTTTAAAGATAACTATGCTGCTTTATCAGAACAACTTGGGAAAATAGAGTTAATTTGTTCTCAATTCGAAGCAATAATAGAGAGTTCTTTCGATGGAATTTATATAACCGATGGGGAGGCAAATACATTGAAAGTTAATAGTGCGTATGAAAAAATAACCGGTTTGAGAAGGGATGACTTAATAGGAAAAAATATGAGGGATATTGTAAAATCTGGAACTGTTTCAGAATCAGGAACTTTATTAGTAATTAAAAAGAAAGAAAGTGTTACAATTCAACAAACATTTAAAAATGGAAAAACTGTTTTGATATCTTCCAATCCTGTGTTTGACGATGATAATAATATAAGGTTGGTTGTCACTAATGTCAGGGATATTACTGAACTTAATGAACTAAATAATATGTTAGATAAGAGTAATAAAATTACTAAAAAGTATGAATCAGAAATAGATTCAATCAGAGGGCAGTTGTTGAATCACTTTAGAATAATTACTAATAATAAAAGAACATTATTAGAAATTGAAAAGGCAAAAAAAGTTTCTCCTATGAATGTAACGATACTTTTATTGGGGGAAACTGGTACAGGGAAGGAATTGTTTGCTAAATATATATATGAAAATAGCAACAGGTATGATAAACCCTTTTTTAAAGTAAATTGCGCTGCAATACCAGCTGACTTAATAGAAAGTCAATTATTTGGATATGAAAAAGGTTCATTCACTGGAGCAAGTAGTAAAGGAAAAGCAGGCATATTTGAAGCTGCTTATGGAGGTACTGTTTTATTAGATGAAATAGGAGAATTGCCACTAGACCTTCAGCCAAAACTTTTAAGGGTTTTACAAGAGAAAGAAATAACTAGAATTGGGGGAGTAGAATCAGTAATAGTTGATGTAAGGATAATAGCAGCTACAAATAAAGATTTAAAAGAAATGGTAAAAAGAAATACATTTAGAGAGGACCTGTATTATAGATTAAATGTAGTTCCTTTAACTATTCCACCTCTTAGAGAAAGGAAGGATGACATACCATTATTAGTAAATGAGTTTTTAAATGAACTAAATCAAAAATATGGATTGGAAAAAAGTATAAAAAATGAGGTAATAGAAGTATTGTGTAAGTATAATTGGCCTGGGAATGTTAGAGAACTGAAAAATATTATAGAAAGGGTTATTTTGATGTGTAATTCTAATATTATAGGTACAGAGGATCTACCTATAGAATTTGAAATAGAAATGCATAAACCAGAGATTGGTAATTTTGAAAATGGCATTGATATGAATTCTATATTAAAAAAATATGAAATGAGTTTAATTAACTGGGCATATAATAGGCACAAAAATGTAAGGGCTGCAGCAAAGTTTTTAGGAATTCACCCATCAACATTTGTAAGGAAAAGGCAAAAGGGAAATATAAAATAAAGGCGTTCCATTCTTGAAATGCGTTGCAAATATGCAACTATATTTAAAATGACTTTGCCCAATCACTTGGACTTAAAATGCCTTATAAACTTAGGATTTGTTGCGATATCGCAACAAATCCTAAGTTTATAAGGCATTTTATTCTTTATTTTATTAATAATTTTAAATGTGCTAAATGTTGATATTAAAGGAAATATTCAAACTTGGAAGACAACAGATATAAAACTAAAATAGATGGTATGGATTTTGCAACTATATCAATACAAAACCTATTTTGTAGCTCATATTAAAAATAAATGGGAGTTATATTATTGAAAATTATACTTAATTAAAAAGCATAGTAATAGGGGTGTAAAAATGGAAGTCATAAGTTTTATTAATGATTTAATAATTAAATCAAGGCAGGCACTAAAAGAATTTGAGAAGTATAATCAAAAAGAAACGGATGAAATAGTAAAAACGATTGGTAGAGTAATTTTTGATAATGCGGAAGAATTAGCAAGATTAGCAATTGAGGAAACAGGTATGGGAGTTTATAAAGATAAAGTGGAAAAAAACAAAGGTAAAGCAAAAACAATTTGGAATGATTTAAAAGATAAAAAGTCAGTAGGTATAATAGATAGAAATGAAACTACGGGTATAATAAAGATTGCTAAACCAATGGGTGTAGTTGCAGCAATAATGCCTACAACAAATCCAATTGTTACTATGATGAGCAACGCAATGTTTGCGTTAAAAGGTAGAAACTCAATAATTATTGCACCACATCCTAGAGCAAAAAAGTGTAATTATCAAACTGTAGAACTAGTGAATCGGGCTTTAGAAAAATTAAATGCACCTAAAAATCTTATACAAACAGTAGGAGAACCTAGTATAGAACTCTCTAATGAATTGATGAAACATGCTGATGTGGTGATAGCAACAGGAGGTTCTAATATGGTAAAAGCAGCTTATAGTAGTGGAAAGCCATCTTATGGTGTTGGTCCAGGAAATGTACAGGTCATTGTAGACAAAGGTATAAATATCAAAGAAGTTGTCCCAAAAATTATTTCAGGTAGAATATTTGATAATGGAATAATTTGCTCAGGTGAACAATCAGTAATTCTACATGAAGATGATTATGACTTAGCTATTGAAGAATTCAAAAACAATAGTTGTTATTATATTAAGAATCCTTGCAAAAAAGAAGCAATAGTAAAAATATTATTTCCAGATGAAAAAATGATGAATAAAGATGCTGTAGGCAAATCCCCGTATGAACTTGGAGTAATGTCAGACATACCAATACCTAAAGATACAAAAGCTATATTAGTGGAAGCATGTGGAATAGGCAAAGAAGATTTAATATGCAAAGAGAAGATGTGTCCAGTACTAGCAGTATTTAGATATAAAAGATTTGAAGATGCGGTATTGATTGCACAAACCAATCTTGAGTTGGAAGGAAAAGGCCATACCGCAGGCATATACTCCAATAACATAAAAAACATTGAATATGTTGGTAATAACTTATCTGTTAGTAGATTAGTAGTAAATCAGCCCACATCCACAACTGCAGGAGGAAGTGTGAATGTCAAGTAACATTTTACAGTTTTCGATAAATAACTTTTTACACTCAAAAATTTACATTTATGGAGATTTGCCTTTTGAAGAATTATCATTAAATATAGATTGTCGATGCTTTAGCCTATAACTATCATCATTAAAAAAGTTTATTATTTCGCATTTATGCAATATTCTATCTAAAATAGCGGTAGTTATTGCAGCATCACCTAAAAGTTCACCCCACTCTTCAGGCCCTTTATTCGATGTTATGATTATTGAAGTTTGACCATATAGTTTATTTATCAATTGAAAGAATAGATTAGCTTCTTGTTTTTCCATGGCCATAAACATCAAATCATCAATTATTAATAAATCAGATTCTATAATTCTTTTTATTTTATTTCTTGATACGCTTGAAATCTCTTGCGTTTTTAAAAGATGAATAAGGTCCGCCATGGATATAAATCTTGCCTTGTACCCGCTATTTATTACTTCTATTCCTATACCCACCGACAAATGGGACTTCCCTACCCCTGGTGGACCCAAAAATATTATATTATAGCCTTGTAAAAACCATGTAAGCTCCTTTAATTGATTTAATTGTCGCTTTGTTAATGATTGTTGTTCAGACAGATTGAAATCATCTAAAGTCTTATATTCCGGGAAAAAGGCTTGTTTTAATCTTTTTTCTAATTTTCTTATTTCTCTTTGTTTTATTTCTACCAATAGGATTTCTTCTAAGAACTTTTCATAGCTAAGAGATTTTTCTCTTGCTTTTTCATAAAAATCATTTAGGGCCTCTGCTATATGATAGAGTCTAAGGTCTTTTAGCATGTTTTTTGTGGCCTCTATAGAACTTTGAGTCAAATTATCATCCTCCGATTTATTTATTCATTATTTTTGTATATTCTGATATATCTCTAACCTGAGTTTTTGTAGATATTTTTTCCGATATGACAGGAGTAACACCTTTTATTTTGATTTCTTCTATGGCTGTTATATTTTCTTCTTTCACGCTATAGTGTTTTACTGCATCTTTAAAGTCCGCAGCACTATATAGTTTGTACTTTAAACAATAATCAAGCCCTTTATCTATGCTTTCCTCGTTTACTCCCTTTATTGTATTTTCGATTAATTGTATTTGGTCTCTTGTGTATCTCGGCATATTTTTTCGTATTTCTTTTATAAATGCTGTTGCTTTAACCGGGTCTTTAAATTTATTGGCAGCAGCTTTTATTAATTCATCTATTTTTAATGTTTTATTTCGTCTATGGTCATTATTTGCAACAAGGTTGCCTTTTGTCAGTGGTATGCTAAATCGAGCCAGTTCAGTACCACTTTCAAGTTCACATATTATTAATTGCGATGAACCAATTTTATTCACTCTAACATAGGTATTGGCTCCTTTATATGTGCCTTTTGGTACGGTATATCTATTTCCTTGAACTGGGACTGTATTGTCTTTTCTTACTTGGTAAGTTATACTTATTGCAGATGTTTTTTGTTTTATTTTTTCTATTATCGGCGTTAGGTGTTGCTTTTCTTCAAGGAATACCTCAGCCGGTATTTTTTTTGTTATGGAATGCATCTTACCGTTTCCCCTTCTTTTAAGCCATTTAATGCAGCTTTCATTCCAGTGATCAATGTTTTGAAATGTTCTGTGGCTTGCAAAATTATCTTTTACAAAATCAATAACCTTTTCAATCCTTCCTTTACTCTCAGGGTCTGCTTTTCTGCACATATGGACTTTTAATTTGCGTTTTTGTAAATATGAAGCAAATTCTTTTGTAAAGATTAGGTCTCCATGGTTTTCACTAACTAATATAAGGTGATCTTGATCGTATACTGCTTCATCGGGATGTCCCCCAAAGTATTCAAAAGCATTTTCATGAGTTCTTACTGCATCTGTTGTATTAAAGGGTCTGTTTTGCCATTCACAGTACTTATATCTGGAGTGAGAGAGGACAAAGGCAATAACATAAAGAACTACTTCTTTTTCTTCGGTGTTAATAGCTTTCTTTATCCCAAAGTCCACTTGCATTTGTTTTCCCATTGGTGGATCATCAATTGCTTCATATTGACGCATTATTGGTTCTTTTAATATGTTATATTCCTTTCTTAAAAATCTTATATAGTTTCTTAATGTAGATTCTTTAAAACAAAGAGTATTGTATTTTTCTTCAAGACGATCAAATATTTGTGCAGCAGATATATCAGGATATTGTTTAAGCCATGTCAGTATTTCGCCATGATATTTTTCCGGCTTTTTAGTTCTTGTTTTCATGGATTTTAATTCTTTTTCATTTTCTTCCGGTGTCATTTGTACATATTTTATTACCGTTGGTCTACTAATTCCTAATTTCTTTGCTATGGAAGAGTGACTAAAGCCCATTTCTTTAAGTTTTTTAATGTCTATATACATTTTCCATCCTTCTTCTATTTTCAAAGTTCAGACCCCTTTCTGCATAATCTAAATTAATTATACAGAAAGCTTGTTTATGATTGACAGTCTTTTTACTAAAGATATGATTTTCCGCTAACAATTTGCTTTTTATGATTTGATTTGTAAAGAAAATTTCCAGTAGATTTGTTTGACTTTTACATTTATTGTGTGAAAACTGTCAATTCTTATTTATCGAAAACTGTCAATTATAGTTTATCATCTACAG
>JBBAES010000087.1:0-6142 GCA_041655815.1 Anaerolineaceae bacterium | reverse complement strand
AGCAGAAACAAGCGACGTCTCGACCAGTGAGTCGGGTCAGATTGTTTTTGAGCGTGTCTCCAAATCTTTTGCAACCGATTCAACACCAGCCGTAGAGCAGGTATCAGCCGAAATTACGGCCGGTGATCTGGTTGCTATTTTAG
This sequence comes from Anaerolineaceae bacterium, assembly GCA_041655815.1. GTDB lineage: Bacteria > Chloroflexota > Anaerolineae > Anaerolineales > Anaerolineaceae > Mesolinea. Next base: position 5,999 of record JBBAES010000087.1, on the reverse strand, counting down.
GGCCGTCTGGTTGTGGTAAAACAACGCTGTTAAAATTAGTCAACCGCCTGTATGAACTGGATAGTGGGAAAATCTGGATGGGTGGAAAAGAAACACACACCCTACCAGTCAATGAATTGCGCCGGCAAATCGGATATGTTATCCAACAGGTGGGTCTGTTTCCACACATGACCATTCATAAGAACATTTCCATCGTTCCGCATCTTCTGGATTGGGATCAAAAGCTGATCGATGAGCGTGTGGAAATGCTGATGAAACTGATTGGTTTGCCTGTTTCGTATTTGACACGCTACCCCCGGCAGCTTTCGGGAGGCGAACAGCAACGGGTTGGGTTAGCACGTGCTCTCGCTGCTGACCCGGAAATCCTTTTGATGGACGAACCCTTTGCTGCCGTTGACGCAATTAATCGCGAACGTTTGCAGAATGAATTAATTGATCTTCACAGTAAATTAGACAAAACCATTCTTTTTGTAACCCATGATGTTGAAGAAGCATTTCGATTAGCGAAGAAAATTATTGTCATGCGTGACGGAAAACTGGTGCAATATGGCACGCCCCTAGAACTGGTAACTCAACCCAAAAATGAATTTGTCAAAGAGCTGGTGGGGTCTAGAAATATTCTCCGAAAACTGAGTCTTGTGAGCGTCAACTCAATCTTAAAAGCCAGGCAGATTCAAACTTATCAATCCGCGAACTTCAAGCCTGTGGAAATAGACAAGGTATCGTTAAATCCGCAAGATGATTTGCGATCCGTAGTTTCGATGTTAATATGCAGTGGCAGAGACTCACTTCCAGTGAAAGATTCAGAAGACAATTTGTTGGGCACGATTGGTTACTCCGACTTGCGTAAAATGCTGATTGCCAACCTTCCATCCGAGTACAAATTGCAGCCATGAAATATCTTTTCAATAATTTTGATGTAGTCGCAGAGCTTTTCTTTCAACACTTGCAATTGACTCTGGTGGTGATCTTTTTCTCCCTGCTGATTGGAATCCCATTGGGGTTGTTGCTGGCAAGAGTCCGCTGGTTGCGCGGTCCTGTAATGAGTGTCTTGGGTATCATCTACACCATTCCGAGCCTGTCTCTCTTTGTTTTGCTGATTCCGATTTTTGGCCTGGGGACCAAACCCGCCATCATTGCGCTGATTGCCTACGCCCAACTGTTGCTGATCAGAAACTGGCTGGTGGGGTTAACAACCATTGAACCAGCAATTTTGGAAGCTGCCCGAGCGATGGGATTAAATGGATGGCAGAGATTCTGGCAAGTCGAATTTCCTTTGGCGTTGCCGATGCTGCTGGCTGGGATACGACTGGTGGCACTTTCTTCGATCGGTATCGGCACAATGGCCGCCTTTATCAATGCTGGAGGGCTGGGCGTTTTGCTTTTCCAGGGGGTGACTACCGCCAATTATGGCAAAATTTTTGCCGGCGCTTTGGCGGTAACGGTGCTGTCTTTTGCTACCAGTTTTTTTATTCGTTATCTGGAGCGGCGGGCTGAATACAGAATTTACGGAAGGAAAACCTCAAACTAAACCTACCTGCAATTCCTGGATTGGGGTCTTTGCCCAGCCCACGCTGGCTGAACAGCCCAAGACTCTTCAGCAGGCTGTCATAACTTTTCTAATCGCACGATAAAGACAAGAATACCTTCCCCTCTAATTCAGTTTAAAACCACAGGGGTGCCTTTATGCTGATTTTGATTACGAGGGATCAGAATAGACCCAATCATGCCTTTGACTCAGCAGCGCCCGTAAATCCATGCGTAATTCTTCCACCGTAGGTCTACCCAGGTACCACCAACCGTTGTAAATCTTGTAAATGGTCCTGTCCCGGTCCAGCACGAACGTGTAAGGGATATAAATTTCTCCATGGATTTTATCGGTTTTGTCAACCATTTCCAGCTCATGCAACAACTTCCTGTCGTGATCGCATAAAAATGGCCAGTTCGCGTTTAGCTGATCGCGCACTTCCTGTGTGGTGAATTTATCGTCAACCGAAACAGTGATCATCTTGCAGTAATTGACTCTCAATTCTGGTTGAAGATGTTCAACATAATTCATCATCTGCCGGCGGTCCTTAGGACAAAAATAACCGCGTGAAAAAATCAAAACGCCCGGGAAGCCGCGCAACAATTGCGAAAGTTTTACGTTCTCGTCAGTATGGTCAGGTAATTCAAAGTCAGGGAATTTCTGGCCAACTTTCAAATCTGATCGCATAGGGTATTCCATTTTTTATTCCTCCTGAGAAAATCTAATATACGCCAGGTCGCCTCTCATATCACAAATTCCTACTGATGCTCTATCCTTTCAGGTGCGAATTTGGTTATTCAGACAAATTTATTGTAGCCTCACCGTCAAGACAAGAGAAGTAAGCGTAGCGCCTTTTACCATTTTTAGTAAACCTATCCACTATTCCACAATCTTGGAGTAAGTCGTGGGCACAAACAACCTCGGCATGATGCCGTGGTTGGTTAATATTGTCACCTGTAATATTACGTTTGTCACCTTTTGTTATATATATACCAAAAATCTCGAATGTACAGTGTAGAATTTGGATTACGGCTGAAGAAATTATAATTGTACAAGTAACTTTCAAATATTCCAGTCCCAATCAGTAAACTGTGAGGTAATAATGAAAATCGTAACAGACAGTGGCGCAGACCTTTCTTTTGAAGAATGCCGGCAAATCGGCGTAGTCATGGTTCCGCTCAAGGTAGAAGTAGGTGGGGTTTCCTATGAGGCCGGTGTGGATATCGACCCGGTCAAATTTTATGACATGATGGACGCAAGCCCAACCATGCCTGTCACTTCCACCCCATCCATCGGTGACTTTACCGAGGTTTATGAAAGGTTGGCAGAGGAAGATGATGAAATCCTCTCCATTCACATTTCGTCCGGTCTCAGCGGCACCTTTAATGTCGCCATGCAAGCCGCCGAAACAATCAAAAACGCCCGCATCCACCTGATAGATACGCTAACCCTTTCAGCGGGGCAAGCCTGGTTTGTGCATGCTGCCGCTCAAATGGGCGATGCCGGCAAATCTATGGATGAAGTCATTGAGAAACTAGCCCAGATTCAAAGGGCTGTCTCAACCCACTTCACCTTACCTGATCTCAAATATCTGATCGCCGGTGGTCGCATTGGCCATCTTAAAGGTTTGCTTGCTTCTATTTTAGGCATCAAGCCTGTGATCGAAGTCAGCAAAGAAGATGGCAAGTATTATGACAGGGTCAAAAAACGCTCCTTTTCCAAGGCAATCGCCGGACTGACCGAATTGACCCTCAAAACACACCCTAAAGGATCATCCTTAGTTGCCCAGGTTACCACTGCCGCAAACCCAGAAGGAGGCGCTATGTTAAAAGCTTCCATGGATAGCGAATATAAGGTTAAATGGCTGCCCGATGTCAAACTCGGCACCGTCCTTGGAGCGCATACCGGACGTGGTTTGGTCGGGCTCATCTGTGCCAGCGAAGACGCCTTGCCCGAAATACCATAAATCAACTGAAAAGCCCTTACTCGCTTTGAAACCTATGGCTGCGGTAAGGGCTCAACTCAGTTTCGCGTGGGGCTAAGGCGATATCAAAAAATTAAAACGGGTTTTTTTACCCCCTTCACCGGCTAAAAAAAGATGGAGGGGTTCCAGTTGCCAGGTTTCTGGATTATCGTTTGTTTGTAACAAGATTCGTTTCATCAAAAAAGTAAGACCTTAGACTTAGTTGAAGTATTACCCAAGGCGAAAAAAGCTATCAGGCGTCAACGTTCCACAAACACAGCCAAAACCAGCGCATTCAGTTAACAGTCCATTAACAATTATGATACAATATTTGCCCTGCATTACATTTTCTGCGGGCGTTTTATGAGGGTAAATAATATGCAAATAATTCAGATCACCGACATGCTCCTCCGAGTTGGTTTATCCATGGTCTTGGGTGGAATTATCGGTTTCGAACGTGAGCGAGATAATCAACCTGCCGGTCTGCGCACTCATATGATCCTGGTTGTTGGTGCCTGTCTGGCAATGATGCTTTCTATTAATATTGCTGTAACAGCCGGAAGCGATCCTGCGCGCCTTGCTGCCCAGGTCGTCTCCGGAATCGGTTTCCTCGGCGCCGGGGCTATTTTGCGCTTTGGCTCCAACGTCAAGGGACTTACTACAGCGACAACCCTCTGGACAATGGCGATTGTTGGGCTGGCCATTGGGATGGGTTACTACGCGGTTGCGACCATTACTACTGTGGTGATCATAGTGGTTCTCTCAGCCCTGGATATCATTGAGAAACGTTTTGTCCGCGTCAATGTGATTCGCAACGTGGTCGTTGAAGTGCAGGATTATCACGGAGTGATTCGTGATGTCCGCAAAACCATGGGGCGCATTGCCGATCAGGTGATTTCTTTTTCTGTTAAAAAGAATGTTAAGAATAAAAGCCTGCGGCTGGAAATTGTCGCCCGCTTCAACCGCAGCGAAAAGTTGGAAAACCTGGTCGAACAAATCTCAGAGATTGAAGGGGTCAAAGCCCTCAAAATCGAGTAAACCGCTCCTGCTTGTGAATCTTTTAGCCAATCCATGTTCTGATGTATACTCCAAAACAAGATGCCCGGTCTCTCCACCAGTTTACGCGTATTTGAAATTGACCAGCTGCAGCAAGTTGCCCTGCAATGGGGTCTGCAAGCTTCTGATTCCGAAAAGGCCAGCTTGCTGCTGACGCTCGAACTGACCATCCCCCAACCTGACAAATTCTCAAAAATCTTTGACCAGCTGCCAGACACAGCCAAACAAGCCCTTGTCGCGCTCAAGCATAACGAAGGCAGATTGCCCTGGTCCACTTTTGCTCAGCGCTTCGGCGAAATACGTTCGCTTGGCAAAACTAAGCGAAAAAAAGAACAGCCCTGGGCATTTCCAACTTCCAGCAGTGAGATTCTCTGGTATCACGGTCTGCTTGGACGCGATTTCTTGCGCGTGGATGGCGATCTCCAGGAAATGGCTTACCTCCCCGACGAGCTTGTATCCCTTCTGCCCACCACGCCAGACCAACCACCAGATTCGACTCTCAAACCCATCTCACTCCCCACAAACACGGCGGTCTCTGTCACCAGTTCGGCCATCCTGGATGAATCCTGTTTGCTTCTGGCGGCTCTACGCTTTGGAGACCCCCAGGCTTACCTGTCGAAAACATCTGTTTCTCCTTTAAGGTGGTCTCTACTCGAAGCTCTCCTTCAAGCCTGTGGCGTGTTGGATCAAGAAAAACAACCAACCGACCTGGCGCGCAAATTCCTGGAGCTACCCAGAGGTCAGGCTCTCAGATGGCTGGCCAGCCAATGGTTGCAATCGACCTCTTTTGATGAGGTCGGACACCTGCCAGGTTTACAAGTCGACACTGATAAACCTATCCGTTCTCAGTCTGCCCGGCAAACTATCGTTGACCTGCTGAGCGGACTGCAAGCAGGGCAGTGGTATTCTCTTCAGCGCCTGATTGAATTAGTCAACACAAATAATCCTGATTTCCTGCGTCAACAGGAAGAATATTTCAGTTGGACTATCCTCCGCAAGGATGACCCCCTCGAGCCGCTCAGTGGCTTCGAAAGCTGGTCTCTGGTTGAAGGCGAGCTGATCATCTTTATTGTTCTGCAGATCTTGCCATTGTTGGGTTTGGCCGACACCGGGGTCACAGCAGAACCGCAACAACAGCGCTTCTTCCGCCTCAAAGAGATCTTTTTTCAATTGGATGACCCGGCCCTGCCAGTTGAATCAGAAAGCGAAAATTCTCCCATAAGCGCGACTTCAACGGGGAAAATCATTATGACCGATCGGTCACCCAGAATTGTGCGATACCAAATTTCTCGTTTTGTGGAGTGGCTCGACGTTTCAGCAGCGCAGGGCACCTATCAAATAACACCGGCCTCCTTGCTGAAGGCCAGGGAGCAAGGTTTGCTGCCCAAACACCTGATTCTGCTTTTGCGAAAACATGCCGAATCCGGATTGCCGCCAATTCTCTATCAGGCT
>JBBAES010000086.1:0-6155 GCA_041655815.1 Anaerolineaceae bacterium | reverse complement strand
GGGGGAAGATGCTGAAAAACTCAGCCCACGCCCTCCGGTGGTAACAATTTTGGGGCACGTTGATCACGGTAAAACTACGCTGTTAGATGCGATTAGGGATACCAATGTCGCCGGCGGTGAAGTTGGCGGGATCACGCAACATATCGGCGCACACCAGATCATCCATAACGGTCGCCCCCTCACTTTTCTGGATACACCCGGCCATGCCGCCTTCTCGTCCATGCGCGCCCGAGGCGCACAAGGAGCCGATATTGTGGTGCTGGTGGTAGCCGCGGACGATGGCGTTCAACCGCAAACCCGCGAGGCTACCAATCACGCCAAGGCTGCCCAGGTTCCAATTATTGTTGCATTAAATAAAATCGACAAAGCCGCCGCGAACCAGGATAGGGTCAAACGGCAGCTTGCCGAAATTGGCCTCCAGCCCGATGAATGGGAAGGAGACACTTTTGTTGTGCCCGTTTCCGCCAAAGATCAGACGGGTCTGGATGATTTGCTGGAAACAATTCTGCTTGTAGCCGACAATCTGACCATTAAGGCTAACCCAAAAGGTCCCTGCATTGGAACCGTGGTCGAGGCTCGCCTCGAAAAAGGTCGTGGTCCTTTGGCTACCTTGCTCGTGCAAAATGGCACGCTCAAGGTTGGCGATGTCGTAGTTGCCGGAGAAGCAGTCGGCAAAATCAAGGCCATGTTTGATCAACGCCAAAAACGCGTCAATAAAGCCTCCCCGTCTACCCCAGTCCTGGTGATGGGTTTGAACACGCTCCCTGAAGCTGGTGACCTGTTCCAGGTGGTTTCTAACGAAAAAGAAGGTCGGGCAATGGTGGCTAAACGCATCGAAGAGCGGGAAGCCAAAAAGTACGTCAAAAGAGCGACTTTGGAAGAGCTGTTCGATCGCTACAAATCTGGAGAAGCTAAAGAATTGCGTCTGATCCTCAAGGCAGATGTCCAGGGGTCGCTGGAACCAATTACAAACGAGCTGGAAAAGGTGAGCAAACAGCAGAAGGATATTTCTGTAAAGGTATTACATGCTGAGACCGGGAACATCACAGAAAGTGATATTATGTTAGCGGCTGCCTCAAATGCGGTTGTGATGGGTTTTGATGTCACTACCGACCAGGGTGCTCGTCGACTCGCGGATACAGAGGGCGTTTCGATCCGTCTTTACAATATTATCTACCGCTTGGTAGAAGACGTAGAAAAAGCGCTCAGAGGTTTGCTTGAGCCCGAAATGGTTGAACGAGTGATCGGTAAGGCAACCGTGCTGGCAACTTTTAAGGTTTCCAAGGGTGGCAACGCAGCTGGCTGCCGGATTCTGGAAGGCGAATTCCGCCGAAATGCCGCAGTGCGGGTTATTCGGGATGGTGAAGAATTGGTTAAAACGGAAGTAACTTCGCTGCGTCGCGAGAAAGAGGATGTTCGCGAAGTCCGTCAGGGAATGGAGTGCGGCATCACCTTAAAGAATTTTGAAGATTTTGAAGTCGGCGATTTGTTAGAATGTGTAATTACAGAAAAATTCGGCGGTTAATTCCGTCAACGGAGGAGAAACCATGCCTTCAAGCCTGAGAATGAAAAGGATCAATGACAGGATGAAAGAGATCCTGTCGCTGGCTCTTATAACTAAAATTGAAGACCCACGCTTGCAAGGGGTCGCCGTGACTGATGTCAGGGTGGATCGGGAGCTCGATTTCGCCAACATTTACGTCTCTGCCATTGAAGGCCAGGAACGGGCGAAAGAGGTTCTCAGCGCGCTACGGCACGCCAAGGGTTTTTTACGCTTTGAAATCTCACAAGAGATCGATTTACGCGTAACGCCAAGGTTGCGCTTTTTCTGGGACCCTACGCCAGAGAAGGCCGCCCGTATCGATGACTTGCTGACACAATGGCAGAATGAAGAACATCCTCAAACAAGTGATGAGGATGATGAAGATCTCGATGAGGACTACTCCGACGATGAGGAAGATGAAGTCTTCGATGAAGATTCTGAAGACGAATACCTCGATGATGAGGAAGACGAACAGGCATGAATCAAGTTTTATCAACTGATCAAACCATAAGGATGCAATTAGACAACGCCAAAAAGGTCGTTATCGTTTCGCACATTCGACCCGATGGTGATGCTGTTGGTAGCATGCTCGCTTTTGGAAATGCTTTGCGTGAAGCTGGCAAAGAAGTTCAGTGCGTCTTGCAGGATGGCGTAGCCGAACGTTACCTTTTTTTGCCTGGAGCAGAACAAGTCTCGACAGCAGTCAGTCTGGCTTACGACTACATGATAGTCGTCGATAGTGCTGACAGCCACAGAGTCGGTAATGTGTTGGCCGGGCTGCCTAAGCCCGATCTGGTGGTCGATCACCATAAGACACATATCAATTTTGGCGTAATCGATTATGTCGAAGAAGAGTCTGAGGCAACCGCTCTGGTCTTGTCAGAAAAACTGCCCGATTGGGGTTTGGCTGTAAGTAAAGACACAGCCACTTGTTTGATGGTGGGTTTACTGGCAGACACGCTGGGTTTTCGCACCAATAACACCACCCCCAAAGCGCTGCGGACTGCAGCTGAACTGATGGAAAAGGGAGTTGACCTGGTAAAGGTGTATCACCAGACTTTGAGCATGCGGACGCTTCCTGAGATTCGCTATTGGGGGCAGGGACTGACCAAATTAGTGTTCGATGACGGTGTTTTGTTCTCAACCTTGACGCTTGATGATAGAATCTTAGCGGGCTATCCGGAAAATGATGATGCGGACCTGATCAACACACTGACGGTTGTGCCAGAGGCTTTGATTTCGATATTATTTATCGAGCAGCCTGATGAGTCTGTAAAAGTCAGCTGGCGTTCGGTCAAAGGTCTGGATGTGTCCGAGATTGCTAACAGTTTCGGCGGTGGTGGTCATGCCTCAGCAGCAGGCGCCGACATTCAGGGTAAACTGGAAGTGGTCAAGGAGAAAGTGTTGAGCGCGACTCATAACTATATTGAAATAAAGGGGAATGCTTAGAAGAGGAATAATGGATCTAAATCAAGAGCCCCAGGAAAATTTACTGAATAAGGTTTCTGGTGTATTAATTGTTGACAAACCAGTTGGAATGACTTCACACGATGTCGTTCAATTCGTAAGGAGAGGTACGCGTATTAAGCGAGCTGGTCACACTGGCACGTTAGACCCACGCGCCTCAGGAGTTTTAGTAGTTTTAGTTGGGCCGGCAGTTCGTTTGAGCGAGTTTGTGTCTGCATCCAATAAACGCTACCAGGCTATCATTAAGTTCGGCATTACTACCGATACTTTCGACTCTGAGGGTGAGGTCACCAGCCGGCGACCGGTTGACATCAGCTACGAAGAACTTGAGGAAGCTATGGCAGGCTTCATCGGAGAGGTTGAACAAACTCCTCCGATCTACTCTGCGATAAAAATTCAAGGGAAAAGAGCTTACGAACTTGCCCGCGAAGGCAAGGAAGTGGAAATGGAACCACGTTTAGTTACGGTGCACAGTCTGGAGTTACTCGACTGGGATCCGCCAGAGGCTGTCATTGACATCCAATGTTCTTCTGGCACCTATGTGCGTTCTTTCGCCTCCGACCTGGGCGAAAAACTGGGTTCAGGCGCGACACTGATTGGTTTACGCCGCACAATAAATGGCCAGTTTAGCCTGCGAGACGCAGTTTCTATGCGCCGGCTGGAAGAAGCCTTCGAGAATGGCGATTGGTATAAGTATCTCCTCCCTGCGGCTGAAGCATTAAGTGACTGGCACACCATTGTTCTTACGCCAGAGCAAATTGACGAAGTCAGTCATGGTCACCGCGTGCAAGCTGAGCCTGATCTAGAAGAAGGCTTAATGGCAAGAGCAATCGCCGAAGACGGCGAATTGGTTGCACTGATGGAATATGACGCACAAACCAGTGAATGGCAACCGCGTAAAGTATTTAGCAACTGATGTAAATCAGATAGACACACCCCGCCTCTCAGCATAAAGACGGGGTGTTTTTAAAAGAGAGTGAACAGTGAGCATAGAGATAAATGACTGGCCTGAAACTCCGCTTGATCCATCCTGGATAACGATTGGCAACTTTGATGGCGTACATCTGGGCCACCAGGCTCTTATTGCCAACCTGATTACCCATGCCCGCCAGGACAATGCGCTCGCCGTGGCAGTCACCTTTTGGCCTCATCCACGAGTCTATTTTACCCAATCTGTAGAAGGCCATTACTTGAATGATCGAGCAGAGAAAAGAGAACTCCTGGCAGGGACCGGCCTGGATGTTGTGATCAACCTTCCGTTCAATCAACAATTGGCTGATCTCGACGCCAAACAATTTTTTGACAAGCTCAATTCCAAGGTTCCCCTGCAGGGTTTGCTGGTTGGGGAAAACTTTGCTCTTGGGAAAAACAGGCAAGGGACGGGTGAGGTTTTACAATGTGTCTGCTCTCAGATCGGTATGCCTTGCCTGCATATGCCCCCAGTGCTATTGGATGGAGAGATTGTGTCCTCTCAGAGGATTCGCACGGCATTGGACGCTGGGCAGGTCGATCAGGCTGCCAGGCTACTGGGGAGACCTTATGTGCTCTCAGGCTTTGTAGCACCAGGCAAACGGCAAGGTTCAAAACTCGGATTCCCGACGGCAAACCTCTATTTTGACCTCCAACGAAAACTACCTCGTTATGGTGTCTATGCCACCCTGGTTGACATCGATGGTCAAACTGTCATGGGTGTCACCAGCGTCGGTATCCGACCAACTTTTGATGATGGGAACTTCCCCAGTGTTGAGACGCTTTTACTTGATTTTGATGAAGATATTTATGACAAACTTATTCACGTTCAATTCATCCATTTTATGAGGGATGAAATCAAGTATGATCAGATCTCAGATCTGGTAGATCAGATTGAAAAAGATAAAAACGATGCTCGGAGGATCCTTGATGGCCGAATTTAAACGCAGAATCTACCGATTGAGCCCCCGTAATATTAGCGCTGAGACGATTGCGGTCACATTTGCCAAAACATCACGCTCGCCTGAACCCTTTGATCAGATCGCTGCTGAACTGGACGAAGAGCAGAGCACCGAATTTAGCGAGAAGTGGATCGTTGGTTATGGCCATAGCAGCGTGGCAGAACATGCCGTCTTGCACCTGGCGCTTGAAAACGTCTCACGTCTGGCAATTGAGACCATTGAAGGAAACCGCCTGGCATCCTACACTGAAAAATCGACCCGCTATCAGCAGTGGGATTCAAGCGCTTTCGTGATTCCTCCTGAGATCCACCACAGCCCCTTTGCGAAAACTTACCAGGAGCACCTGTCCCGGCTTTTTGTTACCTATGGCGAGATCCTGGATGGACTCTTGCCCTGGGGTCAGGCGCAGACAGAGCGTAAAGACGGAGAATCGGAGAAAGCCTGGCGCAGCCGCTCGAGACTTAAGGCTGTTGATGTGGCTCGCTTTGTCCTGCCGGCTGCTTCGCTGGCGAATGTCGGTTTGACCATCAACGCCCGCAGCCTCGAGTATGCCATCCGGAAGATGCTGTCTTCTGATCTGATGGAAGTGCGCCTGATTGGCGAGGAAGTCAAAAGCGTTGCCACCCAGGAACTACCCACCTTGGTCAAATATGCCGAACCGCTCGCGTATTTGCCGGAGGTATCAAAATATTTCCGGGAGCTTTCCTCAGACTTGACGAATTCCAATCATGAGCCTTTCCAACTGACTGACTTTGATCCAAACGGTGAAGAGAAAATCTTCGCGAGCGTGATGTACCGTTTTGGAAAGGCGAGTTTCCAGGATTGCCTGCGTTATGTCCAGGGCTTGAGCCAGCAAGAAAAGCAGGTAATGGTTGACAAGCTCTTTGAAAAAGTAAGCAAATTTGATACTCCCCTGCGTGAACTGGAATATGCAGATGCTTCCTTTGACTTGATTATGGATCAGGGAGCTTATTTTGAATTCAAACGCCACCGCATGATGACCCAGACTGTACAGGATTTCAACATTGAGCACGGTTATGCCATCCCCCGGGCAATCAGCGAAGCAGGGCTCGAGGACAAATTCAAGACGACCATGGAGGAGATTGCCGAACTTTACCAACAGATAGCTGATTGGAGCCCACAGATTGCGGCCTATGTTTTGCCCAATGCTTTCAACAGGCGGGTATTCTGCCAGTGCAATCTGCGATCACTCT
>JBBAES010000085.1:0-6157 GCA_041655815.1 Anaerolineaceae bacterium | reverse complement strand
CTGGGTGGATGCGGATGCCGCCGCGCGTGAAGGTCAAACGGTCGAAGAGGCAGCGGAGGCTGCGGCCGCTTCCTGGAAGAAAGGCACCGAACGATCCGGTATCGACAAAGCCCGAATGGAGAAGTTGGCAAATAGCGTTGATTATGTCATCTACACGCCAGGTTCCGATTCCGCTATTCCGGTCAGCATTCTCTCTTCACTAAAAGCCCCGGCTATCGCGTGGGAGGATAACAAAGAAATGCTGCGCGAGTCAGTAAGCAGCACCGTAACTGCTCTGCTGGAATTGGTTGGATTCAAGAATATCGACCCGGTCCGTTCGCGCGAACATATTTTAATGGCAAATATTTTTGAAAATGCCTGGAGCAAGGGTGAGGACCTCGACCTTGAAAGCCTAATCCTCCAGGTGCAAAACCCGCCCTTTGAGAAGCTGGGCGTTTTCTCGGTCTCCAAGTTCTATCCTGAGAAAGAACGTTTTAACCTGGCGATGCTGTTGAATAATTTTATTGCCGCACCGTCTTTCGAGAGCTGGCTCAAAGGGCAGCCCCTGGATATGCAAAGCATTTTGTATTCACCCGACGGCAAGCCCAAGCACAGTGTCTTTTACCTGGCTCACCTGGCTGATGCCGAGCGAATGTTTTTCGTCACGCTGCTTTATTCCGCCATCGAAACCTGGATGCGCACACAATCTGGTACCAGCGACTTGCGCGCGCTGGTTTATTTTGACGAGATTGTTGGCTACCTGCCGCCGGTGGCCAACCCACCCAGCAAGCCGATAATCCTGCGTATGCTCAAGCAAGCGCGCGCCTTTGGTGTCGGGCTGGTGCTGTCCACCCAAAACCCGATCGATCTGGATTACAAAGCCCTCTCTAACGCCGGCACCTGGATCATTGGCAAGCTACAGACCGATCAGGACAAACAACGTCTGCTTGATGGTCTCGCCAACGTTGCAGGAACGTTTAACCGCTCTTATTTTGACAGCGTTATCAGTTCGCTGGGCAAACGTGTTTTCCTGCTCCACAATGTCCACTCGAAAGGACCCGAGATTTTTACCACGCGCTGGGCAATGAACTACCTGCCGGGTCCGATCACCCGCAATAAACTCGAGGACCTCAACCGTCTGGTCGGAGCGGATGTTCGCATGGTTGCAGCTGTTCATAGCGGAACTGATCAAGGAGTTACCGCAAGAGACGTTCTCGGCGGAAAGAACGGGGACTTGCCAGGCAGGTCGACCGAACCGGTTTTGGGTTCCAATGTAGATGTCTTTTACCTGCCGGTCAAAGTCGGCCTTGGGGATGCCTACAAACAGGCTGCCGATCGCAATGTCGCGCCGACCACGCAGCCGCGTTTTCATTACCGACCCGTGCTGGTTGGGCAGGCACAAATTTGGTTCACTAACCGCACTTACAATGTCAACACGCAGAACAGGGTGACTGTTCTGATACCAGAGTTAGAAAGCCGAGGCATGGTGCAATGGAAGGATTACCAGGTTGACGAAATTCTCACCAATGAGTTTGCCTCCCGACCCTTACCAGAAGCGACCTTTGCTGACCTTGGTTATCCGTTTCACGACGAGAAGAATGTGAATGGTTTGGAAAGTGATTTCGCGGACTGGCTCTATCGTAATTATCAACTGACCCTCTATCAAAACCCCGATCTAAAGCTGGTCTCAGAGGTCGGAGAGAGCAAAGAAGATTTTATTGCCCGAAGTCAGGAGGCTGGCAAAACCGATTCCGCGGAGGAGATCGGGAAGATCGAGGAGAAATTTGCCAAGCAGAGAAAGTCGATTGAAAACAAATTAGAAAAAGAACAATTATCCCTCGATAAGAATCAGCAGACACTTAACCATCGCCGCCTGGAAGAAGCCGGCAGCGGTCTACAGACGGTTATCGGCTTGTTTGGCGGTCGAAAACGCAGCATCAACACTTCGCTGACCAAACGGCGCATGACTGCCACAGCCAAGACCAACGTGGAAAAATCGGAAGCGATGATTGAAAAATATAACGCTGAACTGGCTGACTTGGACGCGAAGTTGCAAGAGGAAATCGATGAGTTTAAGGACAAGGTCCAGGCCGGCTCCCCAAAGATAGAGGAAATATTCATCAAACCCTATAAGAAAGATGTTGTGATGGAGTTTTTTGGTCTGGCCTGGGCTCCGGTTTACGCCTTCAAGGATGGCGACCGTTGGCTTGAAATAGACGCATTTTAAGCACCAGACTGCAAATGAAAGCCGGGTTGAATTGCTCAACCCGGACTTTTTTTAAGACGTGCGATATTGGGGCTTAATCGGGGCTGACCGATGTGATGTTGCCAAGCTTGTTGACCTCGATCACCCAGTTGCTGCCTGGAACAGCTTGTAGGAAGAGGTCGTAATCGCTGAAGGTGTATTGATATTCATCGTTTTCGGCTGTAAATGTGATTGTATACTGCTCGGTTGAATCGCCAAAGCGTTGGTCGGTAGTCAGGTTCGTGCTGGGCCAAATCGCATTGGTTCCATAACCATCATCGACCAGGGTGTTGACCACCACCCACTCCATGGTGTCATAAGAACAATACTCTTCAGACACCCTGTAATAACAATCCTGCACAACTTCTCCCACCCCTGTACCGGTATCGATGGTGTAAGGCTCGCCACAGACCTCCTCAGAATTTGGTTTGGGGGTTTCTGAGTCATAGCGGTAACGCAATTGGCAGTCGTAGGGTTGGGCGGTGAAGGGTATCTCATTTTTCCAATCGCTTGCCCGGACCATCTGGTAAGTCTCGACTGCGACCTGGCGGCGCCAATATGCTTCGGCAACCGTGGCATTCATTGTGTCAGTCTGGCGCGCCCGAGAGAAATACATCGCTCCAAAAACACAGCAAGACAGCAGCACAAGCACGATAACGATCAGCGCCCACTTGGGTAGCGGCTTTCGCGCAACTGTTTGGGGAGGTCCGGCGGGTTGTGGTTGGATAGGCTCGGCTTCAAGAGCTGCACCTGCCGGTCTGGAGGTTGCTCCGACCGTGAGATCGCCGCCACAATTTACGCAAATCTCGGCATCAGCCAAATTGCGCGTGCCGCAATAGGGGCAATGTTTATCTGGTCCGGCCTGTGCCATGCGGATCAGGGCCTCGTCTTTGATAAAGTTGAATGTGTTTGGATCCACCCGTTCGAATTTGACATCGACCGGTTGTGGTGCACCGCAAGACGTGCAAGAACGAATTGCCCCCGGGTTGCGAGTTCCACAACTGTCACAAGTCCAGACTAATTCGATGTATCCAAGTACTTTTCTTGCCATATTTCAACTCCCAGGAGCTAATTTAGTGAGTGATAAGTATAACAGAGCCTGGAACATGTACCATGGGTTAGTTCAAATAAATAGAAGTAATGAACGACCTTGCGCGGTTCTGCTTTCTCTATTGGTTCTGCTCGGGTACGATCGTCGCCTGGACTGCCCTGAGACTCAGGATCGCGATCAGAGGGATACTTCCAAAAGCCAGGGGTATGTAAGTATAGAAAGACAATACCAACAATGCCAAGATTACCAGGGAAATGATCAGTACATATAAAGGGTTCTTTATGATTATGACAGCCCCGTTTTTCCAGGCGATTTTGAGCGTTTTTTGTTCCTGAAGAAAGAAACACGACAGGCTGAAAAACTGCCAGATAATCCAGATTACACCTATGATGATGGTTACCACCGTCAGGAAAGGGGCGATTTCTAAGAGAGAGTTGTAGTAAAACCAAACGTTAGTCACCAGGATGAAAATCACAACCAGGTTGATAACGCCCCATGAAAGGCTCTTGAGGAAATACTGGCGGAAGCCCTTCCAAAATCCGACCAGCCCGCTGCGTTCCCGATGCGTGAGGTCAAGCGTTTCCTGATAAATCCCAAACAAAGATGCTGGTAACAAAATGATTGTCAGGCTCAACAAAACCGCAACCAGTGAAACCACCACCTGATTGCCCCAATCCTTCCACCAAAGCTTAATGGAATCCACAATGACGTCAAAAGCTTGTGCCGCACGCATATCTACCTCTGGGACGAATTATAATGCTATTGAGAGTAGAGGTAGCAGTGCCTGATATTGAAAATTGTCTGGTCGTGGTTATCGACGTGCAGGGTAACCTGGCAAGCGTGGTCGCGGAAGCTGAACTTGCCAACCAGAATGTCGAGAAAGTTGTCCAGGGCAGCCTGGAATTGGGCTTGCCAATATTTCTAACGGCGCAAGCACCGGAGAAAATCGGACACACCACAGAGATGATACGGGCTTTGTTGCCGGACCACTTTGAATACCCCCGCAACTCTTTCAGCATTTGGGCAGACCAGGCTCTCAGAGAAGCTATTCAAGAATCTGGAAGGAAGCAAGTTCTATTATGCGGTTTTGAGAGTCACATTTGTCTCTATCAGAGCGCGATCGACCTGCTAAAAGAGGGTTATGAAGTCTGGATATTGGCTGACGCCGTTTCGTCACGCTCCATTGCCAACAAGGAAATCGCGCTTGCGGAACTAAGTGCCCAGGGTGTGCATCTAACCAGTGTGGAAATGGCGCTATTTGCCTTACTTCAAGACGCGCGTCACCCGTCTTTCAGGGTGATCTCAAAGATCATTCGGTAGATCTGGGCGACCCGTTCATACGAATTATTAATATCTGACGACTATTATTATATATAACTAAACTTTGGAGAACAAATGACCAATGAAATTAAGCCTGTCAAGAATAAGAAAAAATCCAGTTGGTGGGTAACCGTATTAATCCTGGTAGCGATTGCTGCTGCAATCTTCCTGTTTATTAATTATCGCCAACAACAAGCTATGCAGGCAACTATCGCTGACCTGCGAACGACGCCTCTTACCCGGCAAACGCTGCTGAGCACCATAAGCGGCACAGGGAACGTACAACCGCGTCAATCCGTTGTCCTGGTCTGGCAAAGCAGCGGAACTGTTGCGGATATCGATGTCGCCGAAGGAGACGAAGTACAGGCTGGCCAGGTGTTGCTCAGCCTTGACGGAGATGATCTCCCAGCTGACATACTACAAGCTTCCTTGAACAAAATTAACGCCGCCCAGGCACTCAAGAGTCTTGAAGACAATACTCAGCTGCAGCGGGCAAATTTGGAAAACAATATTCAGACTGCCCGTAATGCCAGGACTGAACTGGAGACCCAGCTTTTAAATCTGGAATCCAGAGAATGTGAAAGCTGGAGATTGGATAACCTGCGCAGTGATTACGACGTAGCTCTGGAAGGGTACCAAAACTGGCCGACTGAAACAGGTTGGTTCCGCGTTCAAGCTGCCAAGGCCGCCATGGACTACTGTGAGCCTGATGTGATTTCTCAACAGATCGATAGCTTGCAAAGTCAGATCGACCTGCAAAACCAGAACGAAGAGTTGTGGCAAGCAGATCTGAAAACGCTGAAAAACGGACCAGATGCCGCGGAAGTTGAAAAACTCGAGCTCCAGCTCATGCTGGCTGAAAAACAACTGGAAAATCAGTACATCAAAGCACCATTTGCTGGCACCATCCTCAGCCTCAATCAGGATACAGGCGATCAGGTTACACCCGGCACTGTCGCAGCCCAGGTGGCTGACATGAGCGATTTATTTATTGAAGTCCCGATTTCTGAAGTTGATATACCGATGATTGAAATTGACCAACCGGCTATTTTAACTTTCGATGCCTACTTTGAAGAAGATTTTAATGGTACCGTTACAAAGATTTCCCAAAGCGGTGACCGTACCACAGGCGTTGTGAACTATATTGTCACTGTAAAGATGGATGATGACTCAGACAGAATCAAACCAGGGATGACCGCTTCTGTTAGCATTCTGACTGCCGAAAAGCCGGACACGCTGGTTGTGCCTTCTGAATCCATCTTTTCTCGTGGTGGGAAGGATTATGTTTACGTCCTGCGCGATGGTAATCTTGAAATGGTTCGGGTCACAGCAGGAGCCTATTCCAACCGTATGATCGAAATCCTTGAAGCGAACATTGCTGAAGGTGAATTGATCGTTGAAAATCCACCTCTCGATATTCTCGCGAATTTCGGGATGGGGCAAGGGAATCCTTTCCGTGACTGAAAACAAGCATGACCCTGTGATAAAAGTTCGCGATCTCACCAAGGTATATAAGCTTGGTGAGATCAGCGTTCACGCGCTCAGAGGCATTGATCTGGATA
>JBBAES010000084.1:0-6189 GCA_041655815.1 Anaerolineaceae bacterium | reverse complement strand
TTGCTGACCATGTTGTTGTGGCAACCAAGAATTGCCAAGTCGATGGAACTTTACAACCAGCCTGTGCCAGTAGAAACGGTCGATTTCTCTGATGTTGCGAAAGATGCCGATCTGCCGGCCTTCGTTGGTAATGATCTTGAAAGCGAATTAACCCGAGATCAGAATCTTTACACCGAAGGGCAGGCTAATTCACGTCTAGAGATGATCTATCACACTGTTGTCAGTGGGGATTCAATTTGGGCGCTGGCTCAAACTTACAACGTTGAAATCGAATCGATTCTATTTGCTAACTATGACGTGCTTCAGGATAAATCAGATAACCTGATGGTAGGGCAGGTCATCGCGATTCCACCTGTCAATGGGATTTATCACACCTGGCGCAGCAAGGACACACTCAGCTCGATTGCCTCGCGTTATGGCGCAGAAATTCAAGATATTTTGCTTTTCATTGGCAATGATCTTGATCTTTCGAATCCGGAAATTGAGCCCGGCACCCAGGTAATGGTTCCGGGAGGGCGCCGTGAACTCGTCCCGATCAGTTTCGCGGCAGTTACGCGCGACGCTGAAGGTCGGCTGATTAGTGGTTGGAATGGGCCAGGGGCATGTCAGATAGATTTTGTTGGTTTGTTTGGTAATGGCTTCTTCATTTGGCCCTCAGCAGTTCACTATTTGACGGGTAACGATTTTGGGCCCGGACACAACGGCGTCGATATTGGCGCGGGTAGTGGTTCGCAACTTTTTGCTGCTGATAGCGGCACGGTTGTCTATGCCGGATGGATGAATGGTGGTTATGGTAATTTCGTGGTTATTGACCATGGAAATGGCTACACAACCCTTTATGAACATCTTGATAAAGTGCATGTCAGCTGTGGAGAGAATGTCTTTCAGGGTAGTGTAATTGGTCAGGCTGGCACGACTGGAAATTCCACGGGTCCGCATCTGCATTTTGAGATCCGTTATGCCAATATGCCGGTCAACCCTTGGGACTATCTGCCATAGAGATGGTATAATCGATGACCTGCCCCAGTGGCTCAATGGACAGAGCGAGGCACTCCTAACGCCTAGGTTGGGGGTTCGATTCCCTCCTGGGGTACAAAAAGACCACCGTAAGGTGGTTTTTTATTTGGTGTCAGATTTGGATGCCCTGCTTAGATGTGTGATACCAGGAGGCGGGATGAATGCAGTTAGAAGGCCGACAACTCAGTCCTTTGTTTCTAATAAATATCCGCACAAAAAACGGTGTGCATTGCAGGTCGAGGTCTTAATTAAAACGGCAAATCTGGATCGTCTTCGAATTCCTCGCTCTCTTCGAGAGAGAGGTGCCTGCGAACCCACAGAAGCAGCATCTCGCCATCTTCGACCGTTACCGCGCGGGCGGCGATGATCGGGTCTTCCTTGCGGAGACCGATGCGATCTTTATATTCGAGGTACATGGTTTGTTTTTCTGCCCAGGCGTCCTTACAGCGTTCCAGTAACTTCTGTGAATCAAATGTGCGCACGTTGGTAAAAGCGGTCTCGAATAAGAAAGGACCTTCCAGGATCCCGGCGACCCAATTGAGCGAGCCATCGTTGAAGTTGTCTTCAGAGACGACCTGGAATTCCGGTGTTGGACCTTCGATAATAGTAATCTTATTGTTCATATCAGCCCGAATGATACCATAAATAATATTTTGTAAGAAGCAGGCAATTTCGCAACTTCCAGGTTCAAACTTAAGGATAAAAACCCACCGGATTAAACGGTGGGTTTTTCTTAGTCTAGAACGAAATCGATGCTACTTATTGGCCGTCGAGTTCCAGAACCAGTTGTAAGCGTACCAACCACCGGTTTTGGCCTGTAGACGGATAGCAATCCGGGCCATACCAGCTAATTCCGCTGGGATGTTGAAGGTGGCTTCGATACTGCCGCCGGCACCAGTGTTAAATTCTGCCACCGCAGTTCCGTTAATACCCTGGGTCCACATCTTGCCCATCAGTACTGTGAAATCGGTATTGGCTGGGAAATTGATCCCGCTGACACTCACATCCTTATCCTTTTCCACAGCAGCGATGCTGAAGCTCGGATATTTAGCAGCAGGTGGTTGGGTTGGCTGCGGGGTTGGTTGCTGGGCAGGTGGCGTGTAGGCCTTATTGTAGAACCAGTTGTAAGCATACCAACCGCCGGTTTTTGCATCCAAACGGATAGCAATGATATTTTCCGTCGCCAGTTCTGCTGGGATGGGAAAGGTCGCTTCGAAAGCACCGGTATCACTGGAGGTCACTTCGGCAGCGACGATCCCACCGATACCACGGGTGCCATTCTTGCCCATCCGAACCACCCATTCGTGATTCTTGGGGAAGTCTTTGGCGAGGATCGTGACGGTATTGCCAGCGTTAACTGCCTTGATGCTGAAAGTTGGGTATACCACCGGAGCAGGAGGCTGAGTTGGAGCTGGAGCTTGTCCGCCCGGCCAGGTTCCGTTGTCTTTGTCATTCCAGAACCAGTTGTAGGAATAATAACCACCGGTCAGACTTTCGATACGGACAGAAATCATAGCACGGCCTTTCAAAGCCGCGGGGATATCAACGGTAACTTCAAATGAGCCACCGTTCCCAGAATCGAATTGGGCAACTTCAATGCCATTCACGCCTCTGGTGTCGTATTCTCCCAACAAGACCTTAAAATCGTAGTCTTTGGGCATGTCTTTGGTCGATAGGGTTACAGTTTCATCGGTTTTCACGTTCGATATGGTGAAACTTGGGTAGGCCGCCTGTACTTTACTGTAGCCGAAGATTGCTGGTATTAGCAAAGTAATCGCCAAAAGAATTGCAAATATTCGTTTATTTTTCATTACCGCTCCTTTACATTGTCATTGGATAATTGTTCTTATTTAGATATGACGTAAAAACGTTGTGATTAGTTCCAATCTTTATGTAAATTATACAACACCCAATACCACACTTTCCACCCAGACCCTCTACGAAGGTTATGCGATTCTAATTCCTGTTGGACTTTTATGAAAACACCTTTTTAAATGTTAATTAGCCGCAGATTAATATTGGCAAGACAAATAGGTGTGCATTCCGGAATGGTTACAAAGCGAGTTCGTTTATAATCAGGCGGATGAACGAGAGAACCAAAAAGATACTCATAGTCCTCATTACAGTAATGGCACTGAGCAGCATTGTTCTGGCATTAATCTTTGGCAGGCAGCTCTCTGCTTACATCCGCACCTGGGCTGATGGCCGCAATAAGGCTGTCTATGACTATGTACGCGACCCTGAAAGCTACCGCGATTGGGAATTGGAAGCTCTGTCACGCTGCGGCGATGCCCCCTTTGTGCTTCCAACCCACGGTTTCGTCGGCTATCTTTACAATGACTCTTTCACCCCACTCAAGCTTCATACCGGCTTGGATATCTTTGGCGGAAGCCAGGTTGGGCAGACGCCGGTCTATGCTCCTTATGACGGTTACCTGACTCGTGAAGATGGTTGGAAATCGAGCCTCATTTTACGAATTCCCGAAGACCCTCTCGAGCCCGCACGGCAGATTTGGGTATACATGACCCATCTGGCTGACCCGGAAGGCAACTCCTTGATTGAGAAAGCCTTTCCCATGGGGACGGAGGACTTTCCCGTAAAGCAAGGCCAGCTGCTTGGTTATCAAGGAAATTATTCGGGCTATCCTGGCTCACCGACTGGTATTCACCTGCATATTTCCATCGTCAAAGATGATGGCGAAGGGGATTATCTCAACGAACTGCATATCGAAAACACGCTCGACCCTTCCCCCTACTTTGGCATGCCGCTGAACGCTGTGACCGCTCCAAAGGCGAGCCCGGCTTGTGATCCATAGCTGTTAGTGGCTAAATTTAGGGGCATTGACTATAATTTCTGAACCCGGAGGTGAGTTATGCAAGAAATTGCTTCGAATGTATATATTGACCAAAATTCTGTAGGTTTGATTATTGGCCTGATTCGCAACGGGAAAGAGACAGTTTTAATCGACGCGCCACAATGGCATGGTGAAAGCGGTTCCTGGAGGAGCTCGACCACCCGTCTTGATATAGCTAAACCGCGCTATCTGATCGTACTTGACACACATTACGACCGTCTGCTGAGCTTGAGAGGGTCCGATAGCGTCATCGTCGCGCAATCTGAAGCGATTTCTCCGATACGAAGCCGCACCAGTGCGAATAAAAGCTCTGATGAGTCTCCACCACAAACAGAAAATCCAGACCAGATAAGCAGCAGCAGCAGCCGTATGCTCCCGCCAGAAATCATCTTTGATAAACAGCTCAGCCTGCATCTTGATGGTCTGCAGATCGACCTCGAACACCATCCAGGGTCGAATTACGCCGGTGTCTGGGTGACAATCCCAGAACATAAAATTATTTTTATAGGTGACACTGTTGTAGTAGACCAGCCTCCCTTCCTGGCCTACGCCAACCCACAAATTTGGGAAGAGGAGCTTGAACTGCTTACCTCCAGTAAATACAAAGATTACCAGGTAGTTTCCTCCAGGAATGGCCTGGTTAGCAGAGATCAGATAAAAAAGATGGCAATGATGGTTGCCTTTATTCACAAAGCATTTGATAGCTTAAAGGAAAATAACGCGCCGCTCGATGAGTGGTATGCCCAAATCCCACCTATCCAGGCGAAAAACGGTCAAGTAGATCTTTTTAACGGTGAATTATTCTACAATCGTCTTCATTGGGGAATTTCCAAATATTACGAGCTCAATATTCGCGAGAAAGGTGAATAATGGATGTATGTGCAGGGTTTGAACCTCTGGTCGAACTGACCAGAGGAGGCATTGTTGAGAGTATTCACCTGGGTGCCCTGGCAGCTGTCGATTCGGAAGGTAAGCTTTTGGCTGCTTACGGTAACCCTGATATGGTCAGTTTTCCCCGCAGTTCGATGAAGCCTTTCCAGGCTCTCCCCTTAGTCGAAAACGGTGGAGTTGAAGCCTATGGGCTGTCTGAGGAAGAGCTGGCAATTATCTGTTCATCTCACACCGGTACAGATGAACATGTGCGGGTTATAAAATCGATTCATCAAAAGGTTGGCCTGCAGCTGAGTGATCTGCAATGCGGCGTGCATTGGCCCTCAGACAAGAAAACCAGTTTTGAGATGCGTTCGCGCGGGGAAGAGCCTGACTCTTATCGCCATAATTGTTCGGGTAAGCATAGCGGCATGCTCGCTCAGGCCAAACTGCTAGAGCAAAGTCTTGATGATTATCTGGCGCCTGTGCACCTGGTCCAACAAAACATACGCGAGGCAGTGGCTTCAATGTGTGGGATCCATCGGGATGACATGCTGTTTGGTGTGGATGGCTGCAGCGCGCCGGTTTATGCGATGCCCTTAAGCAGTTTCGCCTGGGCGATCGCCCGACTGGTTGACCCGGCAGAGCTGGATGAAAAGCGCCAGGATGCCTGCCTGAGGATTACCCACGCGATGACAGCCCATCCTTTCATGGTCGCAGGGCCAGATCGGGTCGACAGCGTGTTGATGGAAGTGATGGAAGAAAAAGTAATCGCGAAGGGTGGTGCCGAAGGCTACCAATTGATTGGTATCAGACCCGGAGAGTTGGGGGAAGGATCCAAAGGACTTGGGATCGCATTTAAAATTGCTGATGGCGATCTCAACCGACGGGCTACGCACCTGATGATTGTTGAAATGATGAAGGCTCTGGGTTTTGTTGAAGAAATGGAATCTGAAGGGTTCGCGGAATTCAATCAACCGGTGATCAAAAACTTCCGGGGCATTGAAGTTGGCAATGCCCGACTGACAAGGCCGATAGAGTTTTTCACCTGAATCATGGAACTTACTGATACAGATCTTGCCCGCAGAAAAAAGCTTGACCAGGTCAGCCGCCGGCTGCTGGAATATTACGGAGAGCCCGAATGGCACGAAATGATGCCGGCCGTGGATGAGCTGGTTTGTACCATTCTCTCTCAAAATACCAATGATATCAATCGAGATAAAGCCTTCCGCGCCTTAAAAGAACGCTACGAATCATGGCAAGAGGTGCGCGATGCCGACCCGGCAGAATTGCAGTACACCATCCGGATCGCCGGGCTGGCTCAGCAAAAGGGTCCCAATATTCAGTCCGCGTTGCAAACCATCAGCGTAAGAAACGGACGAATCGACCTGGATTGGCTTAAAGATCTCAGTGTAGACGAGGCCAGGGACTGGTTGGTCAGCCTTAAA
>JBBAES010000083.1:0-6216 GCA_041655815.1 Anaerolineaceae bacterium | reverse complement strand
CATTTCGTTTGATTACATCGTTGTACCAGTAAGCGCTGTCCTTTATATAGCGTTTTTGGGTCTCGTAATCAACATAGATGATCCCAAAGCGCTGTGAGTAGCCTCTGGCCCATTCGAAGTTATCCAAAAAGGACCACTGCAGATAGGCAGTAAGGGGTATGCCGGCCTGGATGGCCTGCCAAACCGCCTGAATATGAGAGTGCAGATAATCGATGCGTCTCTGATCATGGACTTTTCCGGCCTGGTCGGGACCATCGCCATAGCTGGCGCCATTTTCGGTCACCATCAGTTGTTTGGGTTGATATTCGCGCCAGACTCGCTCGAGGATCTCGAACAAGCCCTGAGGATATAATTCCCAGCCCATTTCCGTTTTGGGTACATCCGCTCTCTTTTCAGCAAGAACCTCGTCTGTGTCAGCAGAAATGAGATGAGGGGTGTAATAATTGATGCCCAAAAGATCGGTTTCCTGCGCGATTAGATCCATGTCACCTGGTTTGATGAAATCGGGTTGGGTAGACTCGAGCGCGCCCATGCGAACATAATCGTCAAGCATGTCAGTGGGATAGCCGCGCCCATAAAGTGGGTCGATAAACCAGCGGTTGACCTCGCCATCTACATGGTGAATCATTTGCTGACTGACAGGTGAGTCGGGGTCGTTGTAAACCGGGCTCATATTGAGGACGATGCCCACTTTGGCTCCCGGCACCTGCGCGCGAATTTCCTTGACCGCTACGCCGTGAGCCATCAGGAGGTGATGGGCTGCCAGAATACCCATGGAGCGATCTTGCATTCCAGGCGCGTGTTCGCCAATGGTATAACTCAGGTGGCTGGCGCACCAGGGCTCGTTGATGGTAAACCAGGTCTTGACTCGGTCGCCAAGGTGGCGTGACACAACCCCGCTGTACTGAGCAAAGGCATCCACAACCGAGCGATTCAACCAGGCGTTCTCCAGCGCGCTGGGCAAATCCCAATGGTAGAGGGTCGGCATAGGCAGAATGCCGGCCTCAAGGAGCTCATCAACCAGCCTGCTGTAAAAATCCAGACCGGGTTGGTTGATTTTGCCACGACCGTCGGGCAGAATGCGCGGCCAGGCAAGCGAAAAGCGGTAGGCTTTGTAGCCCAACGACTTCATCAGGGCGATGTCTTCCCGCCAGCGATGATAATGATCGCAGGCAACATCGCCAGTATCGCCATTTAAAGTTTTGCCGGGCGTATGGGAAAACACATCCCAGATCGACTCTCCCCTGCCGTCCTCATTTACCGCGCCTTCGATTTGGTATGAGGCCGTAGCCACACCCCACAAAAAGTTTTCTGGAAATTTTAATAATGTGGTCATTGCGTTTTCCTTTATTATTCAGCTTAGTCGCCTTAAAGTATACTGCAGTGAGGGGATCGTGCTGCCAATAGAATTGGTAAGCGTGCCGGTAAACCTCAAATTTGCCCTGGCAAGGTGCTATAGAAATGTTGAATATTTAAACCTACGGGCTATTATTGTAATAGCTTGATATAAAGGAGATTTTGATGGCAGACCAGAAAAATATTACTATTTTGCAGATAAACGATACCCACGGGTATATAGAAGAACATTGGGAGCATTTCTGGGCTGGGGGTTACGCCAGGTATATAAGGGCTGGGGGCTACCCCAGGATCAAAGCTTATGTTGAGCATGTAAGGGCTGAAAAAGATGGAAATGTGCTCTTATTGGATGGCGGGGACACCTTTCACGGCACTTATCCGGTGGTTAAATCGCAGGGCAGAGTGCTGCCACCTCTATTAAACGATCTTGGCGTCGACGCCATGACCGCCCACTGGGACTTTGCTTATGGACCTCAGGCGTTAGACGGTCTCCTGGGTGCTCTTAATTATCCGATGTTGGCTATCAATTGCTATAACAAAGCAACCGATGCGCTTGCCTATGCCCCCTATATAATGAAAGAAGTCAATGGGGTAAGAGTAGCCATCATTGGGATTGCTTCAAATATAATTGACAAGGTAATGCCGGCACATTTTAGTGAGGGGCTTTATTTTACGCTCGGAAATCAGGAGCTTCCTGGATATATTGACAAAGTCAGAAATGAAGAAAACGCCGATATCGTTCTTGTGCTTTCTCACCTCGGGTATCCCCAGGAGTTAAAACTTGCCAACGAGGTGGACGGCATCGATATCCTGCTAAGCGCTCACACGCATAATCGCAATTATGAGCCTGTTGTGGTCAACAACGCCATCATTTTCCAATCTGGATGCCATGGCTCTTTTGTTGGACACCTCGACCTGATTGTTGAGGGCAAGAAAATTGTGGATTACAAACATAAGCTGGTTGTACTCGACGAAAGCATAGAAGAAGATCAAGCCATGAAAGCCAGGATAGATGAGGTTATGAAACCTGATCGCGAAAGGTTGAATGAGGTGCTTGGTAAGACCAATACCGATTTACACAGGCAGACCGTACTTGAATCAACCATGGATAATTTTCTGCTTAAGAGCCTGATCGATCTGACTGGCGCTCAGGTGGCCTTTTCGAATGGCTGGAGATATGGCGCGCCGATACCAAAAGGGGATATTACTTTGAATGATTTGTGGAACATCATTCCCGTCAACCCTCCTGTCTCCCGGGTAAAACTCACCGGGCAAGAAATTTGGGACATGATGGAAGAAAACCTTGAGACAACCTTTGCAAGCGACCCATATAAGCAGATGGGTGGCTATGTTAAGCGGGCAATGGGCATCAATTTGTATTTCAAAATTGAAAATCCTCCGGGCAAAAGAATCCAGAGGTTATTCGTACAGGGCGAGCTGCTGGTCAAGGATAAAGTATATGATGTGGCTTATGTGACCAGTCAGGGTGTGCCTGAAAAGTATGGGCATGACAGAGAAACACTCGATATACGTGCCATTGATGCCCTCAAAAAATACCTTGAGAGACACGGAACCGTTGATGCTGAGCTGAAGGGCAGCATTGTAGCTGTGTAAATAAGAAGTAACTTAATCCGACTTAGAAACATCGATTTTCACAGTTTGAGACGGCAGACAAAAACTACCGTCTCTTTTTATGCTGGTTTTGTATAAGAAAGGCTTAGATTCAATAAAAGTGAAAATTTTATGGAGTTGAGACCGTAGCATTGATGTCAAGGAAGTGAGCGTAAAATACTTAAATAATTTTCTAAAGCTTACTCCGGAAGAGGTCACTCCACTCCCCGAGACACCGGGGCCTTAGAATAAGTTCCGATTTCACCCAACCTATTATGCGGATTTTTTAAACTCCACCAGAATTGTTATACTAAGAGTGTAAACACTACTCTTAACTACCCCTGACACTTACAGTGAGGGGGTATTCAGGTTGCTTTATTGAACGGAGCGCAAATGCGATTTACCAGGATATGGAGCTGAGAATAATGCAATTATCACCTGTCATTTCAAAACCTGTCAGAATATTTGCTTTTCCATTCTGGCATGAATTTGACGTTCTTAGGTTAGTGAAGGTTTTGAGCAGCCCAAAGGCTGGATTAATTCAAATGAAGAGTGAGTGAACAGCAGACTTCTTTATCACCTTGGTAGCCTGTGGTTGATTAGAAAACTTTTGAGGGAAAAATCATGTTCAAAAAAATATTATTACCGCTGGACGGGTCTGCCCTGGCAGAACGGGCAATCCCACACGCGATCGAGTTCGCGCGCATTTTCAATAGCAAGATTCTCTTACTGCGGGTATTAGAATATGAACCCAGCAGTGAACCCGTGGTGCACGCTGAACCCTTGAACTGGCAGTTGCACAGAACAAAAACGGAGCACTACCTGCACGAAGTTGCCAGTCAAATCCGCTCATCGCTCGATTTGTCGGAAAATGGTGAGGCGCCAGGCCTTGAAGATCGGGTTTCGGTGACCGTTCTTGAGGGCAAAGTAGCAGAAAATATTATCGATTTCGCCCACCGGGAAGACGTCGATCTGCTTGTTATCAGCTCCCACGGCTCCAGCGGCTTAAGCCGCTGGAATCTGAATAGCGTCGCCACCAAGGTGATCAATTTGATTTACAAACCCATCCTGATCATTCGTGGCTACCCGGTAGAAGGGGACGAAACCGTCGAACCGCGATACGAGCGCATTTTGCTACCCATAGATTGTTCCCGTCGCTCGGAATGTGCGTTGAGCGCCGGGCTGGCTATTGCCCGACATTATCAATCCAAAGTTTTTCTGGCGTCTGTGATCAAACCTCCGGAAATTTCGGCAATCGACCCCTACGACCAGGACCTTCAGTCTCTCAATCAACAGTATATGGAGCTCTCGCGCAAGACAGTCAAACGCTATATGACAGAAATTTCGCTTAGATTTGAGGTTGAAAACGAAGTTAGGATTCTTGAATCTCCCAGTATTTTTCAACCGATCATGAAGCTTTCAAAAGATGAGAACATAGATCTGCTCATCTTTTGTGCGCACGGACACACCGGAGAGTTATCCTGGCCTTTCGGGACCGTAGCGCATACTTTTATTGAATACAGCGTGAAGCCAGTGCTGGTGATACAAGACCTGACCCGCGCGGATGTGCAGCCCACAGCAGCTTCGCAGATCACTGAATTCACCCGGAGTCAAGATTAATGTCTGAATCGCACACAGCAGAAATAGTAGATGAAGGAACCTTTGATGATGAGCGATCGTATATTGAGAGCCTGGTAGAACGATATAAGAACGCCTCCGCTCTGCCTCGGAGCAAACGCTCGAGACTGCCCGACCTCGCAAAAACCGACCTGACCGTTTTCGAAGCCTGGATAACGAAAGCCTATAAACATTACCGCGAGCGCTCCGCTTCGGCTGGCATGGTCAGCCACACTGCAGAGTGGGTTCTCGACAACCATTATATACTTCAGCAAGCCTTCCGCCTGATTGAAGAAGATATGCCCCCTGCTTACCAACAGCAGCTACCACGATTGACAGATGCCACTTATAAGCAATTCCCACGGGTTTTTGCCTTGATTCGCAGTCTGCTTTATCAGCAAAACTACCTGCTCGACCTGGATGATCTGCAAAGTGCGCTCAACGCCTTCCAGGAGCAGGTACCGCTCACTATGGGAGAGCTGTGGTCGATTCCAACCTTTATCCGATTTGGATTGATTGAAAAGTTAGCTTATGTTCTCGCCAGGGATGTTAATCTGGATGAAGAAAATGTGTTTACAAGCTCTTTCCCGACTCTTCCAGAAAAACGGCCTTCTGACAGCGCGGAAGTGCAATTGGATGACCGGGAAAATGCGGTACTTGTTGGTAACATAATCAGCAGCCTGCGGGCAATTTTGGTGGCGGAATGGAAAGAGACCTTCGAATCCATCAGCCTGGTGGAGAAAACACTGCGACAAGAGCCTGCCGATATTTACCCCCGGATGGATTTTAAGACCAGAGATTTATACAGGGGTGAGATTGAAAAACTGGCGTCCCTGACTGGCAAGCAAGAGAGCCAGCTCGCCCTTGAGCTTCTCGAGTTGGCTGGCGGCTCCCACCCTGGCGCGAGCGGCGCCCCAACTGAACTACAGGCACCCACTCATATCGGCAGCTATCTGATTGGCGACAAACGTGAAGAGTTTGAGAAGTTCATCGGTTATGAACCGGGTCTGAGGGTGCGCCTTAACCGAAAGATTAAATCATGGAGTGCTTCCCTGTATGTGGGCACTACCTTGCTGATCGCAATCGGGCTGATTGTGATCGTTCTGCTGCTCATTCACCACACTGCCTCGTTTGGCAATGTGGGCTTTTTGCAGGTGCTGTTGATGGCTGTTATCACGATCGGGCTGGTTCCGCCCGCCATAATTGTCGCCAACGACTTGGTCAACCTTGCCCTGACAACATTCACCTCTCCATCACTCCTGCCCAAATTGGAATTTAAGAAATCTGTTCCAAAAGAATATGGGACACTGATTGTCATACCAGGGATGATATCCAGTACCAGTGATATAGAAAACCTGGTACATCAAAGTGAAATTCACTACCTGAGCAACCCTTTGCCGGGGCTCAAATTTGCCCTGTTAACAGATTTTCCTGATGCCGACGAGCAGGTTCGACCGGAAGACGAAAACCTGGTTACCAAAGCAATAGAGGCAATCGAAGATCTGGACCAAAAATACCGCCAGGCTGACGAGGTGGGTGAGCAGCGTTTCTTCCTCTTTCACCGCCACCGCCTGTGGAACCCAGTTCAGGGAACCTGGATGGCGTGGGAACGTAAACGCGGAAAATTGCATG
>JBBAES010000082.1:0-6290 GCA_041655815.1 Anaerolineaceae bacterium | reverse complement strand
AGCTACAGCCCAATCGTGCGGAAGATACCAAAGAAATTAAATCCCATTCCACTGGACAAGACGATTTTGAAGACGAATGGACCGAGGAAGAACTTCAGGAATTGCTCAAGCGGGAGCTGGGCCAGGTTGATGAGCCGGGCGAAGGAACTGAAGAAGATATCACTACAGAGATATCGACTCCCCTGCCGGTAGAAATTGATAAGGGACTGGGGGAAGCGGCTGAACTCCCTGACCAATTGCCGAAAGAAGAAAGCCAGATTGAACCCGACCTGGATAACTTTCACAATATTCCCGTTGATGATGATGAGACATTGACCGGCAGGCCGGAAGATGAGAAGCCCTTATTTGAGGCGGAGGAGAAAGAGCCTGGCTTCCAACCCTCGATAGGGAAAGAATTGGGAGAGTCGGACCTTCAGGATGGCGAACTTCCAATGCCGTTAGACGACAAAGAAACAATATTCTTAGAGAATGAAGAACCGGAACTGGAAGAAGAGACGGAGTTCGAAGAGGGATCAGAGGAACCAGAGACGGAATCAGATCTCCAGGAAGAGGCGTTGCCGAGGGATAAGGACGAGGCTCGAGACGAAGTTGAGATTGAGGATAAGTCTGAGGAGGATAACGAAAAATTGCCTCCAGAAAATGAGCCGGTTTCAAAAGAAAAGGTGTTTCCTGATTTGCTCTTGTTGCGAGATCAGCGCGAGCGTGCTCAGGTGTTGAGAGATATCATCGACCAGGAAGGTCGCAGAACCCTTCCGGTTTTGCACGAGAGCGACCCTCAGGGGAAGCTTGGCAGATTGGTGCTGGGCTTGCTCCTGATTCTGGGGATTCTGATTTCAATTTTGATCGGCCCTACTGGCTCAATGGATCTGCCTCTGCAAGCACACGCGCTGGCATTTCAGGAAAACCTGGTGTCCCTCCAACCTGGTGAGCGAGTTTTGATCGTGATGGATTATCAGGCAGCAACCCGAAACGATATTGAACCCTCCGCGGCGAAAGTTATGCAAATTTTGGAGGAAAACGGCATCCAGAGAAGAGTGGTGACCGCCAATCCCGTCAATATCTTGCTGGCGAACAATTTGCTCGAGCCGGCTCAACTACCTGATGAATACATCCCCGGCGGAATGCTTGGCTATCTTTCCCTGGCAGTTGGGAGCCCACCCAACTGGGGCGAATTACCAATCAGTCTGGCATTCGATGGCGAACCCGATCTGTTTGGGGAGATTGATCAGGTCATTTTGATCAGCGATTCAGCCGACTTCGTGCGTATGTGGCTTGAACAAGTCAGCCCCTGGCGCTCTGGGATCAAAACTTCCGCAATTACCACAGCCGTTTCCGGTCCCATGCTCTTGCCCTATCATGATTCTGGTCAATTGCAGGGTTTTGTGGCGGGCGTAGCCGACGCGAAAGTGCTTAAGGTGGAACCACAAGACCTGGTCAATCAGCGAGCCTGGCAGGTGGGAATGATGCTGATGATGGTTGTGTTCCTTTTAGGAATGATCACCAAGGCCGACCAGGATTCATTGCACAGGACCGAGAGGCGAAACCTATGAGCGGCATTGATCTGGTGGTTTTCTTCGCGGGTTTGGTCCTCAGCCTGATGGTTTTCAGCTATCTTCTGGGGGACACGCTCTTGTTTGGAATTGCCATGTATACACTGGTCGGCGTGAGCGCTGGATTGGCAGTATTAGTCTTGCTGCAGAAAGTGATCTCGCCGATGTTGATCAGCCCCCTCGGCGCGTTCCCACAGACATCAGCCTTGCTCGCGCTGGTACCGCTGGTGCTTTCCCTGATGTTGATCTGGCTGCTTTTTAAAAAATCATCCCGCGTGTCTGGCATCCCCCTGGGATTTTTAGGTGGCGTTGTCGCTGCGGCGCTGGTTATAGGTGTAAGTAGGGGAACGCTGGCACCCCAATTGCTCAGCATAGTCAATGCATTTGATCCAGCTAGAATGAGCTCCTCAGGGATGCCCAATTGGATGGGGATCTTTGAGGCGTTTATGATGCTTGCCGGGGTTTTGGCCGTTTACTTTGTTTTTCATCATCAGAAGCTCAAGAAAAAAATGGAGACATCTGCTCCAGCCTGGTTAGAAGGGTTTGCAGGAGTTGGCCAGGTCTTTATCGGAATCACCTTCGGTGCTGTTTTTGTGGGGCTGTTCAGTACTGGATTGGTTGCTTTGATCGCGTATATTCAGACCCTGGTCGACCTCGTGAGGCTTTGGTGAGAGAGGAAGCATGACTTCAAGATATCTCAGCATAGACATCTCCTCCCGGCTCACGCGGGCATGGCTGTTTGACAATAAGTCGGGCAGTTACAGGCTGATTGAGCACGTGCAAGCGCCGGTTCAAAAGGATCCTGGTCAAGGGTTTACCGCCGCAATCGACCAGGTGACCCGGCAGCTGGAAGCAAAAACAGGATTGAATCTAAGCTCACGTCCGGGTCGTTTTCAAATCGAAACGGATCAGCACGCTTCGGATTTGAAGGGCGTTGGTGTAACTTTCGCGATCGGGAAACCGATTCGGGTTGTCCTGGTGGGTCTCTCTGAAAAGTTTTCACTCGAACCCCTTCGCAGGTTGGTACGTTTCTTTAACACAGAAATAGTTCTCGAAATCAATCTTCAAAATGAGCCTAATGTTTCCGCGCAGCTGGAAAAACTGACCAACACTGCGTTTGATCTGCTAATACTTGCCGGCGGCATCAACAATGGACCAGAAAAAGCCCTTAGGGCGATGATCAGCAATTTGAGGCTGCTGGTTCAACTGCGGGGCGCGGCCAACCGGCCACAAATCGTTTACGCAGGCAATCAAACTCTGGCTGATTATGTGAAAATGGAGGTTGATGCCGGCGATGATCTACACATCGCGGGGAATATCCAGCCTGAAAGCGGGCGTGAAGACCTGTCTTACGCCAGCAAGGCACTTTTGAACGCTATTGGACGGCTGCGCTCGAAGCAGTTTCCTGAATTAGAGCAATTGAGCCAACAGCCAGGGATGAATTTGTTGCCGGCGGAATTCGCACGGGCACGGATTGGGCAGTGGCTGGAGCAGACCCAGACCAACGGTAAAGGCGTTTTGCAGATCCATCTTGAGGCGGGTAGCGGACATGCCATTGCCATTCAGGATGGGAAAAGGATGGGCATCTGGCAAAATTCCTGTGTCGATGACGAAATCATCACACAGGTCCAGGCTCAATCTGACCAGCCAGTTGATCGAGCAACAGTCGCCGCTTACCTCCACAACCGCGAACTTCACCCGGGTTTTGTTCCAGCGACAATCGAGGAAATGAGTATGGAGCTGGCCTGGGATTGCCTCAGGGTTCAGCGATTATTGCGTGAGATGGCAAGCCTTTACGAGGATTTTAGTTATGACCCCAACCTGGGCCTGGTGGACAATTTTGAGCCAGTGCTGTTAAGCGGCGAGAGTTTCGAGCGTCTTCCTACGGTCAGGCACAGTTTTATGGTCGCTCAGAACGGCATTTTGCCTCA
The DNA here is from genome assembly GCA_041655815.1 of Anaerolineaceae bacterium. GTDB lineage: Bacteria > Chloroflexota > Anaerolineae > Anaerolineales > Anaerolineaceae > Mesolinea. The sequence continues at coordinate 2,809 of JBBAES010000082.1, read as the reverse complement.
CGGCATCACCACGCTGGTTGGTGATGACCGCCAGCTGGTCGCAGCTTTAGGAGCGTTAGCAGATTTCGACCCCTTGTTGGCCGCTCAAATCGTCGATAGTGATGTTTTCACAGGTCTGGCAACGGTAGTAAATGTGGACAGCCCTTTGGACGCGGGGAGTAGAGTTTTGGAACTCGAAGTTGATGTGGATTATGGAGAGAGACGTGAGCACTACCAGGTTTACCAGGCGGAATTGAAGCGTATCGAGACAGTACCAGGACAAAGCTTGCGCGTTTACCTTGCACCAGAAGCGGACAGCGATGTGGGAATGGGTATGCGGGGCCTGGGCGGTTGGTTAAATGCCAGCCCCAGCAGCCTGGGTTTGGTAGTGGATGCTCGCGGCAGGCCATATTTTCTGCCGGTTGACGACCCTGGCGCCCAGACAGCGCGCCGCGAATGGATGTGGAATCTGCAAACATGATGACCAAAAAAGCATTAATCCAAACCGATCACCTATTATCTCTCCCTGTAGAATTGCCTGTACCCGGGCAAGTGCGTGTTCATCTGGGACAAAGTGTGGAACCGGGAGACGTGATTGCTGAGGCGATTTTACCTGCAAGATTTCAGGTTTTTGATGTGATCAACCAGTTCCGGATTAAAGACAATGAGCTTGACAGCTGTATCAAACGGCTGGCAGGAGAACAAGTGCAGCGAGGTGATGTGGTCGCGAAAAAACCGGGCTTGATTTCACGCCTTTTTCGCGCCCCCGATGACGGCAAAGTAGTGGCGATTCGGGATGGTCGTCTGACTCTGGCATTGGGAGAGAGGACAATCCAGGCGATGACCCCAATCGCGGGCACGGTTGGCGAGGTAAATCCCGGTCTGGGCGCGGTTATAGTCTCCCGTGGGCTCAGCTTACAAGGTGGTTGGGGGAATGGCTTGACAGCAATCGGGAAACTTTTGATCCTGAATAAGGTCAATGAGGTTTCACTGGCAGAAACTAAAGAAGCGATTGTCTTCCTGGATGGGATGGCGAGCGTAGCTGATTTGATCGCTCTACAGAACGCCGGCGCGGCCGGAATCCTGGCCACTGCTCTGGACCCGTTATCCCTGGCTGGCCTTAAAGAAATAAAGCTTGCGCTGATGAGCCTGGTTGGTTTCGGAGACACGCTGTTAGACTCGCTGAGCAGGGCTGTGATTGAGGAATTACAAGGCAGTCAGGTCTACCTGGTAGCCCGGACTGCTGACCCTTATGCCAACCTGAGACCTGAACTCTTCCAACCTGGAGAGAACGGGCAAACTGTGGAGCTTTTTCCAGAACCGGAGCCGTCACTGATTGGGCGGACCGTGCGCCTCCTGGGGCAGCCCTACTTTGGAACTATAGGAAAAATCGTTGGGATTCCGCCAGAGATTGACCGCCTGGCAAGCGGGATGGAAAGTCACGTAACGATGGTCGAGCGCGAGGATGAAACGGTTATTCGGGTCCCTCTGGAAAATCTTGAGATTCTAACAACCTGATTTACGGGTTGATGACAGCCAAAAAGCGAGCCGCGACCCAACCTTCTTTGCCATCCGGTGCGATGACCCTTTCCCAATCCTGTGACTGATCGTTGGCTTGTTCTCCGAGCAAAGTGACCTGAAGCCCATTATTTATGTAGGTGATGATGGGTGCCTGAGTAGAAGCATATTCCCTTACAACAACGCCGCTTTCCGACAAAACGCGGGCATACTGCGTGGTCGAAGTCGGCACGGCGGTGGGCGTGGGCTGCGCGATGGCGGTTGGTTGAGCAGGCTGTGTGGTAGCCGCGGTCGGCTTTGGTGGGAGTTGTGTGGGCACTGGCTCTTCAGTCAGCTTTTCGGTGGGCATGACCGCCAATTCTTTAATTGTGTCTGGGTCCGGAGCTGAAACTCTTGGTTGGCTGAAACGCAGTTCAGATATCGCCAGGGCTGATACGATTATCACAATAGCGAAAAACAACCACCCCAGACTGCCTTTGGGTGAGAATTTGAACACCCAAACCGAAATCAACATGACAAAAATGCTGATGCTCAGGCGTGCTGCGCTCAACACCAACAGCGTGACCGCCTGAGCAGTTTCGCCCTTGGCAACAAATAAACCGGCCAGGGTGAGGGGGATAAAGACAAGATAAGCCAGGATGGTTGAGGTCAGGACTGAAGGTCCTCCAGGACGGTAGAGAAACAGGTAAGCGCTGACCAGCGAGGTGAGCACGATTACGATCCATTCTAACCAGCTGTCATTTAGGGCAAAAAAGCCAGAAAGTTGATCCTGGGTGATAGCAGCAGGGCTGATGATATTCATCAACCAGGCAAGAGCGAAGAAAGCCAGGGCTGTGATTAATAGGAAAATTATGGATTTTCCCATGTGGCGGACAGAAGGTTTGACAGCCGAGACAACCAACCCAATGATGGGATTGAGAACGGGCGCAATGACCGCGGAGACCAAAACCAACAGCGGCAAGTCAGCAATCAGGCCAATTGACAGGATTGCCAGGCTGAGAAGCAACTGTCCAAAGTAACCTGAGTTCAGCTGGTTGCGATTGACCAGATCATTTAGAAAATCTTTGATCTGAGTGGGGCCGGCGATTTCCAGCATTTTTCGTACTTGTCTCGATGGCGCGCGTGAGGCGCTGTTTAATCCATCTGGTTCGGTTTCTGTAATTGGTATGCTCATATCCTGGTCCTGAAAATATTTATTACTTTAGAACCATAGTTGCAGGGTTTGTGCCTGAAGCCTGTTAGTGGTGTTGAGCGCCCCACTACGCCTGAAGATTGATCTAAGACAGTAGAAAAGAATTTCGCCTTCGGCTTA
>JBBAES010000081.1:0-6293 GCA_041655815.1 Anaerolineaceae bacterium | reverse complement strand
AGCATGACCGCGATAGTCGCGAGCAACGTGGCAGCGCGAAACAGCCCGGCAGCGAGACCCAATTGGTTGAATCTGACCCAAAACTTTTCGGCCAATGCTTCTCCAGGTAATTGATCAGGCTGCTGGATGTTGTTTGCGGTCAAGGGTTCTTTCCCCTTGACTGGAGAATTGTTTTCCATGCACAGGATAATAACACGCCTTGGAAAAAAGGTTGCCTTGTAGATTATGCGATATACAGGCGTGATATCATTCTGTTATGCAAGCACTGGTGTCACTTTTACCCGAGCCCTATTACCAGGCAGTCGAAGATATCTGGTGTGAAATGGAAAACAAGTTTGGGTGTCAACATGCTTACATCAGACCCAAACCGCATTTTACCTGGCAGTATGCTGAGGTTTATGAAAACGGTTACGCCGAAACGTTGGATCGTGTTTGCGCCTGGTTAGCACCGATTGAAGTGCAAACCGATATCATCACTCAGTTCTCAGAGCAAGATCCAGTTCTGTTTCTTCGCATTGTTCCAACACCAGGTTTGCTGGCTGTGCATCAAACCCTATGGGATGCTCTGAAGGCGTTTTGCAAGAAACCAGTTTTGTTCTATCAACCGGGAACATGGATACCGCATATCACCCTTTCTATGGATGACAGCGCCTGGTGTGCGCTGGATGAGGGCCGTAATTTCTTGAAGAGCAAAGACCTGCGTTGGACCTTCCAGGTTGATAGTCTGACGATGTTGATTCTGAACAATGAAAACGCCTGGGGTATGGAGAAAGATTTCCAATTTGGTTTAGGTGAGACAACGATGCTTTAGGCTGGGCCTGCACTGGCGAAGAATCTATTATAAAGCCAGTTTGTGCAGTGTTAGGAAATTATATGCCTCGCCCCAATCCGCTTCCACCTTTTCAAAAAACTAAATATTCACCCTAAAAACCTTACTTATCTAAAAATTCCCCTTTAAATCTGAACTGGAATCCGGGAAGTTAGCCTCGTTGAGGGCTATTTTGATAGTTCCTGATAGTTTCCTTTGACTATAGTCTTTGCTAATAGAACCGAAGAGGAGATATTAACATGGAAGTTCCACGACATTGGAGACTTAAAAAACAACGATACGCGCTGCAGGGTGAAGTTTGCCCTCACTGCGATGCAAAAATTTTCCCTCCCCGGGACGTCTGCCCGGAATGCGGCGGTGAAGCCAAAACCCCCTTTACTTTTAGCGGGCAGGGCGAGGTTTATTCCTATACCCTTATATCAAACGCACCAGCTGGCTTTGAAGAACAATCACCTTATACTGTGGCGATGATTAAGTTAAAAGAAGGCGCGGTTGTGACTGCCCAATTGACCGATTTGGGTGATGAGCCCGTGCGCATCGGTATGCCGGTCGAGATGGTCACCCGCAAGATTCGCAATGACGGTGATGAACGCGGCATGATCGTGTATGGGTACAAATTCAGGCCAGTGATGGCTAAGTAAAAGGCAAGAAATTTAATGCGCCCTCCCGAAGTGAAGGGCGCTTTTTTATTTTAAACCCACACGAAATTAACGAATCCGGCAGGCTTCTGACCGCTGCCTGTAGAGTGGCATGGTTTGCAGTTCATCACTCAACGAATGCTTCGTTCGTGCCGCCACGGAAGGAGACAAGCCCCTTCCGTACGGGTTTTATCAATACGTTTCGAAAGGGATCATTACATCTCAATCGGTCTCATTGCAAGATTACACCATGCTCACTATAAAAAGATAGGAATGGGATTGATAAATTGGTTTACAATTTTGGGGTGAAAATTAAAACAGAACAAACCAAATTTATCCAACAGGAACAAGCAACAATTGGAAGCATGATCGGGCTGTTTTGCCATGCGAAGCATGACACAACAACCGAACTTTGCCAAGAATGCCAGGACTTACTGGACTACGCTCGCGAGCGAGTAGCGCACTGTCTGTTCCTCACCGAGAAACCGGTTTGCGCCAAGTGCCCGGTACATTGTTATAAAGCCCCATACAAGCAACGGATCAGGGAAGTGATGCGCTATTCCGGACCGCGGCTGATTTTCAAGGACCCGATTGCGGTAATGAGGCATCTACGCCTGACCATACGGCATGATAGTGAGCAGGTTGCCAGGTTGCGGGCAAAAATAAAGAGGAATAAAAGTTGAAGATCCAAGATCCGATCCGGTAATTGATTATTGGCGGAATTTGCGGTGCACGGAAACGCTTAAGTTGGGTAAAATTGGACTAATATTGAATATACATTCTTTTTTATAAAGATAATGCTGATACACCTTGAAAATGGGGCGGTTTCGGAAGCTTATCGAATTGGGATAGCAAATTTATTTTTTTAGCGGTCGACGTGAAACAGGCTTCAGAATCCAGGTCTAAGAAATCATAAACGTTGTTTTTGTCCAAAAAACCTAAAAAGGAGAAATTATGTACAGTAGGAAAACAGAATTAAAGAACGCATCCGGACTGCATGCCCGCCCTGCATCAGAATTTGTCGCGCTGGCAAAAACTTTTGAATCAAAAGTAACTGTTCGCCGTCTGGATGACGAGGCAGCATTGCCTGCCAACGCGAAATCGATTATCAAGATTTTGGCTCAAGGTCTTTCCGTAGGGACTCCCATTGAGATCACTGCCGATGGAATAGATGAGGTGGAAGCAGCCGAAAAATTATTCGCGTTGATTGAAACGAAATTCGGGGAAGATTAAGCAGATCCACCCATAAGCGGATTTGAAAAGGAGCATTCATGAGGATCCTAAAAGGAAATCCTGTTTCCAGGGGTATTGCCCTGGGCAAAGTCTATATCTACAAAGCGTTCAAGGCCGATGTTCATGAATCGTACTTTGAGGCTGGCAGAGAAGACGAGTTTTTTAAGAAATACCAGGATGCAGTAAAGATTGCTGAAAACGAATTAAACAGCATTGTCGCCTCAATGGAAGAAGAATCGCCGGAAAAGGCAAAAATCTTTACCGCTCACATTGAGATCCTGATGGACGAAGAAGTTGAAGAAGGCGTTCAGGAAATGATTTATGATAACCGGACAATGCCAGATTATGCCGTTGATGAAATCTATACCGCCTTTGCTAACCTGCTGGAGAAGGCGAAAGACCCATTGATTGCCGCCCGGGCTGCTGATCTGCGGGATGTGCGCAATCGGGTTTTGCGTATTTTGAAGGGTGAGAAGGAAAGCAATCTGGCCAACTTGCGAGAGAACGTGATCGTAGTGGCGCACGATCTGCTGCCCAGTGATACGGCTACCATGGACCGCAACCGGGTGATGGGCATCATCACCGAGGTCGGTGGGGCGACATCGCATACCGCGATTCTGGCTCGTGGCTATAAGATTCCGGCTCTTTTGGGTGTAGCAGATGCGACCGAGATCATGAGCAATGGCGACAATGTCATCATGGATGCTCTGGCTGGTAAGGTGTTGTTGGAGCCTGAGAAGAAAACGATCAAAGAATACCAGGATAAGCTGGTTGAGTATATTAAGGAAGAAAGCGAAACCAGCGAATACCTTGATAAAATCCCCCTGATTGCCAGCGGTGAACGGTATAGCATTGGTTTGAACATCGGTGGGACTGACCCGGATGAAAGCTTCAAGTACGCCGATTTCGTGGGTTTGTTCCGGACTGAGTTCCTGTACATGGGCAGCGAACACATGCCCACAGAGCAGGAACAGTTTGATGCCTATAGACGAGTGTTGTCAAACGCGATGGGAAACCCGGTAACCCTGCGAACACTTGATATCGGCGGTGACAAAACACTGCGCTACATGGTTTTACCAAAAGAAGACAACCCCTTCCTCGGCAACCGTGCGCTCCGCCTGTGCCTGGACCACATAGATATGTTCAAAACACAGTTGAGAGCGGCATTGAGGGCTTCAGCTTTTGGCCCGCTACAGATCATGTTCCCCATGGTCGGCACGATAGATGACATTCGTGCCGCCAAGGCAGTTGTGGAAGAGGTTAAGCAAGAACTACGAGAAAAAGGGATTGCTTTTGACGAGAAGATAAATATCGGAATAATGATCGAAATCCCTTCCATTGGTTTAATCGCAGATCTGGCAGCCAAGGAAGTTGACTTTGCCAGCGTCGGCACCAATGACCTGACTCAGTATCTGCATGCGGTGGACCGGATGAATCCGGCAATCACCGAGTATTTCCAGAGCATGTCCCCTTCGATGTTCCGCATACTGGGGCGGATCTTTGCGGAGTTTAACAAAGCCAGCAAACCAATTTCGGTCTGCGGTGAACTAGCAGGGGATCACCTGGGTGCATTGGTGATGTTTGGACTGGGCTTGCGCAAGTTCAGCATGAACGCAGCGAACATCGGCCGGGTGAAACGTACCTTGTCGCTCTTTACTTTGGAAGAGACCGAGAACATTGCCAAGAAGGTCCAAAGTTTGAGCACTCAAGCTGAGGTAATTGCATACGTCAAGGCTGCTGTAGAAAAAAGAAGTTAAGCGAATATAAGAGTCTGATATAAGGCCGCAAACGCGGCCTTTTGCATTGATAATTTATCCTGAAATGCTAGGTGGTAGAGGTGACTACGTTTGGTGTTCGGGTTGGGTAGCCCTACGACTTCGATCGGGGTTTGGCGGGGTATAGTTCAGTGCGGGCACCGAACACCATCAGAGCAATAGATAGTGGAAAACTAACTGCCATTATCCAGATAGGCCGCTTGCGAACTTGTTTCAGCAGCTCTTCCTGGCTTACCACCTCTAAAGTGAAGATCTTGTTTATATCGGAACGATTGTCTAGGATGGAATTGCCTTTTCTGGTTGGATAACTGACTGCCCCGACCAATTCGACATCAACCTGAGAACCGACCTTTAAGTCAGATGGGAGCTGTACACCTATGGGGATGATAATTACGCTGGTTCGTTGGCTGTGCGACAGGGGTTGCTCCTGCCAGCCGGACGTATGAAGATTTTCTGCCAACAGAATGGGAGTTTGCCCTGTAGATTCACGCAGAGTCAGGGTCATACCTTCACCTGAAAAAAAACCCCCTACAGAACGCTTGCCTACAAATTGTAAATTGAGGTTTTGACCGGCAGAACCGTAAATTTTGTTTGTATTGTCCTGGTCCAGGGAAACACGTTGAACAAAGCCATCAATTAATTCACCCTCGGTCTTTTCAGTGAGCGTGTAAACGGATACCAGCCCAAAGACAATCGACAGGATACCAATACCGATTAAAAGTAAAGGGATGCTTGGTTTTTGGAAAAATTTCATAATCTCTTGCCTCCTAAACCTATCCCGATTATAATCCAACCATTGTTGTTGATATACCTGATTTTCATTCTTGCAAGCACTATATTGATATCATTTTCAGGAGGGCCTTATGAAGTTGACAGACTTACTTAGACCGAATCTAATCGCAGTAAATGTTCACGTTAAAGATTGGGAAGATGCGGTGCGGGAGGCTGGACGTCTGTTAGTAGAAGACGAGGCAGTTGAACCGCGGTTCGTCCAGGCAATGATTGAGGTGGTTAAAGAATTTGGCCCCTACATTGTTTTGGCTCCCGGTTTTGCAATGCCGCATGCCAAAGCTGAAGCAGGAAGCATAAAAACCAGCCTGTCTCTAATCACCCTGGCCGAGCCTGTTGAATTTGGCAATCCGGAAAATGACCCGGTTTATGTAGTGGCTGCTTTGACTGCTAAAGACCACGATGAACATATCGGTGCTTTAAGCCAACTGGCCGATGTGCTTGCCAATGATGGTGTAGTAGAAGAAATCGCTGCGGCAGAGACAGAGGACGAAATTCTCAAAATAGTACAAAAGTATTCATAAACCAATCGTTTCGATTTAAAAAAGGAGAAAGAAATGCTAAAAATTTTTACAGTTTGTCCTCAAGGTTTAGGTAGCAGCCTGATAGCAAAAATTAATGTCCAAAAAGCACTTGAAAAAATGGGCATCGAAGGCGACGTTGAAACCGCAGGTGTGACTTCGATTACCGGTGAGAAGTTCGACCTGATTGTAACGGTGCCTGAGATGAAAGATTCGCTTGAACGGTACCAAGATAAGCTGGTATTTGTGACTAACTTTTTTAAGCGTGATGAAATCGCCGACACCCTGGAGAAGAAATTCCGTGAGATGGGATTAATCGAGTAGTTTTTCAGGGTTTTCGATATGTACTGGGTCTGACTTCAGGCAAAAAGAGCAAAGGAGGGAATTATTCGATATATAGATACAAATAACTAAGGGAAGTTTTTTCTGTTCGCTACCAATTTATTTCATTTACCTGAAGGAGGTACACCATGCAAGTGATTCTTGCTATCCTTAATTTTATTGGTGA
>JBBAES010000080.1:0-6469 GCA_041655815.1 Anaerolineaceae bacterium | reverse complement strand
TTCACAACCATCCCTCTGGCAACCCCGGCGAAAGCCCCGAAGATGTTAACTTGACCCGCGCGGTGACAGAAGCTGGCAAAATACTGGATATCCGTCTGATCGACCATGTCATCATTGCGGCCAACGACTACAGTTCTATCCGCCGAAACCATCCTGAACTCTGGGCGTAGACCTTAACCCAGCATTAAATTAAAAACCTTACCTTAAACGATTGTTGCAATTGGGACAGATTTTTTCATCTCTTCGAACAACGAAGCCACAATTGGGGCAGGTGGCAGGTTGAACTTCGCCCAGCGGTGCTCCGCAGGCCAGGCAGCGTCCTGCCGCTATTTCGTTTGCGGTCAGACAGTAAGGGCAGACAGTACGACTTAAACGTTCAGACAAAGACTGCCCGGTGCCATATTGACGGGCGGTTAGATCGATGACCTCCCAGATCTGGTCTTCGAGTGTGATTGATTCAACATCTTGTGCTAGGTCATCTAGGCGGTTGATCAGCGAGAGAGGATTGCGAACAGCACTGAGAGCGGTTAATCCGAGGCTGGCTGCCAGCCCAAACCAGTTTTGCTTGCCGAGCGAGATGCTCAATCCGTCACTTACCTTTGAAATTGTGGCAGTCATTGCGGTCGCACCTCCGGAGCTCAAGCCCGGCCTGGTGGCGATCTGGACAGCCATGTTGTTTTCATCACCGATTTTCTGGACCCGGTAATTTCCGCGGTGAAAAGCGGCAGAAAGGTTATTGGCAATTTGCCTCGGGTCAAGCTCTCCGTGATAAATTCGCGTGGTCATTTCTATTATCCTAACAGTCTTATTGGATTAGATTATAATCGGAATGTTTACAGGACTAATAATGAAAAAGGATAAATGTGACACAACGCGTTTTGCGGCAGGCTTGTTTTTTTTGCTTATTTTACTGACCCTCAGTCTGCTGCCAGGCTTGAATCACTCGGTCTGGGCGCAATTCCCCACTGTTTCGATTCCAACTGTGACCAGTTCCCCCAGGGGGTTGTACGTCCGGGCAGTTGGGGATCCTGAAAATCCGTTGAATGTCCGTAGCTTCCCTAATTCCACCTCTACTCGAGTGGGAGTCTTTCTGGTTGGTCAGGAGGCGAAAGCTTATGGGTATTACGGCGATTACGTTATGATCGATTATGCTGGCGCGCCAGACAACCGCGGCTGGATAGTATTGAACCGTGTAGAAGTGTTTGGTGGTTCTTTGCCCATGCTGCAACCTCCACCAACTGAAACGCCCTCCATCACCAAGACAATCGACCCAACGCTGGCGGCCCAATTCATTATCACCGCCATTCCCAGCCGGTTGCCAACCTTCACTGAACCTCCCGCCTTACAAATTCCAACCTATCCCGTCCAGGTGGGTGGAACTGCCACCGGAGGCATACCGATTGGCTACGTGATCGTGATTTTGGCAGGACTTGGCTTGTTCCTGACTCTTATTGCGGTTTTGCGACGCGGCTGAGTTTTTTATGCGCCCGAACGGGTGTATTTTGATATTCGCCTGAAAGAATTGACCAGTGAGTACGATTTTTCGAGTGCTTCCAGCTTTTCTTCCATAGCCCGGTAACCTTCATCAAACAATGAATTTGCATCCACTTTTTGCAACAAACCTATGTGCCCTACAACCGGCTCAACCAGGACATCTGGTTTCGCCACTTCAAGCTGCAACTCACTTAACTTGCCGCTAACAACATCGACCGAGGCGGTCAGATGACGCATAAGTTCTCCGAGTTTGGTTTTTGAGACGGTCTTGACAAAAGGATCCGACAGGCTGTCTTCCAGCGGCACTTTGATATCTTGAAGGGTGAAGCCTGGTGGGCGTTTGTGCAAAGTGATTGCAACTATCGGTAGGGTTGGATCAAACTGACGGGCAGAGTCGACGGGGATAGGATCAATCAGACCGCCGTCGACCAAAATTTGATCACCATGGCTGGGGAAGAAACCGGGAATTGCGATTGTGGCAAGTATTGCTTGCATGACGTCTCCCTGTTTGATGATGATTTCCTGCCCAGTTCTCAAACTGACAGCTGTGGCTGCAAAGGGAGTCGTAAGATCTTCAAACATCTTGCCTTTCAAAAAAGGTTCCAACGATTTTACTATCCCGGCAGTGCCAAGCAAAGAGAAAGACGAATATCCGAAACTCACTCGAAAGCTGGATTCGGTGAAAAAGTTATCTACAGCAACCACAATTTCCCGTGGCGAATGTCCGGCTGCAATCATTGAGCCAAACAGACCGCCGGCACTGGTGCCGGAAATCCCGTTGATCAGGTAATCATGATCCAACAAACATTGAACCACACCCAGATGTGCCACACCGCGCACGCCACCTCCACCAAGAGCGACGTTCACTTTTCTTTGCATACCCAGCCTCCTTGTTTAAGAATAGCACCTGTCGGTGGGGCTAACCAGTCAATTTTTCCTCACAACCCATCCATGCCAGTTTGATTGTATAATACTTGTGGGTTGGAGATACTACAGAATTTTAACCTATCGCCCGACCTAAGGGTCAAGCTGAGTCAGGTATGAATACTTACGTCGAGAATATTTACATAAACGACCAGATTTCATGGTACGTGTTGCGCTGCAAACCAAACTTTGAATTTATCGTTGATTCACAACTTAAAGAATGCGGCGTCGAAACCTGGCTGCCTTCGCTGAGGGTCAACCCAGTCAACCCTCGTTCCAGAACGAAAAAGCCATATTTCCCCGGTTACATGTTTGTCAGGGGGAGAATTGGTGACCTGTATGCCAGTCGCGTTGGACTGATGCGCGGCGTGGTTGGATTAGTAAGTTTTGATGGTGTACCTGCTTCAGTTCCAGATGGTCTGATTGAGGTTGTTAAGAGGCAGGTCCAGCATGAGAACATCAAGTATAAGTGCGAAACTGATGCTCTCCGTGCGGGTGAGCGGGTTTGGATTGACGATCCGGCTTTTGCAGGCATTGAAGCTCGTTTTGAGCAATGCCTCAATGGCGAAGATCGGGTGATTGTGTTGCTGACCCTATTGCAAGGGCGACCTTTCAGAGTGCAAATTGGCGCGGATAAGGTGAGAAGACGCACAGAGTAGGTTTTTGGGCGGACAATTAAATGACTGAGCCTCAACCGACAAAGAACATGTCGGAGGGGCGGAGGCGCGCCTCGAACCAGACAGGAGTCAATACAAAATGAAAAAAACCATGATAAAAAGAACAAAAAGGTTTATCCTGTTTACTGTTAATCTGCTCTTGATCCTTGCGATTGGAGCTTGCAACTTCCCTCAGCCCTTGATTGAGCCCTTTAAAACTTCTCCAGTTAACCAATCTTCACCAACCCCGGTGAATCCTTTTGGTGTGGAACTGCCCGAAGAAGCTGGCGATGCGCCTGTGCAATTTACTCCGGCAGCTCTGCAACCCACCGTTGACGCTCTAGAGACACCGGTTCCCAACCTTGATGAAAAGGGCAACTGTGGTCGTAAAGATTCGGTCACGCTCCTGGTTCTGGGCATAGACAAGCATGCCCAGGCGGATGGCATTCGACTGATAAGAGTTGACTTCCAGAACGCGACCGTACATATGACTTCCATTCCCAGGGATTTTTACGTTCCCATCGTTGGGTTCGAGCCATATGGAATCAATTATGGGCGGATTAATGCAACCTTCGGTTATGGTGAATACTTTTTTGGAAATGGAGCCGGCGCAGAAGCGGTAGCAAATAATATCACTTATAACTATGGTGTCGAAATTGATGATCAGTTTGTGCTCTATTACGATGAAATCGGTAAATACATAGACGCTATTGGGGGTGTGACCGTAACTACGGATAAGAAAGCCCAGGATTTTTGGTACAATTTTCCACCTGGAACCTACGAAATGGATGGTGACACCGCAGTTGTGTTTATGCGTATCCGTGCCTTTGACACTGACATCCAACGAATTAATCGTCAGACCTTGGTCTTAAGAGCAATCCTGGAAAAAGTACGTGCCGGCATATCGCCCAAGATGATTTACGAAATCCTCAGTGCTCTGATGAAGGACAAGACCACCCAAACCAATCTGGGCTTGACCGACATGTACAGTTTTTATTGCCTTTCCAAGATAATCGAAAATGCCGACATCCTTATTTCTCCCATCCCTGATAACCTGTTTCATCCGTACACCACCGAAACAGGTGCGCAAGTCTTGATCCCTCACGCAGAAGTAGTAGAATTTGTTCAGCAATCACTTGGACTGATTGAATGACAATATGTTGTTTAACGCCTTTCTTTACACATGGTAAAATCAAAGTTTGGATTAACTAATACTTGCCGGAATCGGCGATTTTGAAGGATAGAAAGAATGCTATGAGTGATACACAACCAATAGAGACGGGTACTGGCGAAAACTTACCTTCCAATAACCGCCGAAAAGTTAATAAATGGCAAATCATTGGGTTGGTTGCCATTGGTCTTGCCCTCGTTTTGGTTTCAGTCTGGTTTACCTGGCTAAAACCTTTTATTCAAAAACCGATCTCTGATCCCTTAAATTTGCCCAGCGTCTCAACCGATTTGATTCCTACGGCAACTGAGGCTCCCACAGACGAACCGACTCTGACCCCTACGGCTCCTGAAGCGACTCCAACTCCGTCGCAGCCTCCCGTTTGCGGGGAGGACTCTGTCTGGACCTTTTTACTTGTCGGTATCGACTATCGCGGTGACGACTATCTATACGGTCTCGCGGACGGTATCCGTATCGCCCGAATCGATTTTACGAACATGACCGTCAACATGGTCGCGTTACCTCGAGATATGGTTGTGAACGCCCCTGAAAATCTCTTCAAGGAAGAGAACCCAATCAAAATCAACCAGGGCTACCTGTTGGGTTCTCCTGGCTGGACCGGCTCGACCGACCCAGGCAATGGCGCTACCTCGCTTGCGGAAGTGATCCAATTCAACTTTGGCATCACAGTCGATCATTATGCGGTTGTCAACTTTAACGCTGTGAGAAACTTCATTGATGGCATCGGCGGGGTCGAAATCACCTTGCCTGAATCTGTTTATGACCCTGACCCCAGTCTGGGCTACTTCCCTTCTGGTACCCAAATTTTAGACGGAGAACGCGCGCTGGATTTGATGCGCATTCGCACGAACTATAACGATGGTTTTCGTGTTGGTAACCAGTCACTGATCATAAAAGCTGTGCTGCAAAAATTCCTTAAACCAGAAAACATTGTGAAAGTGCCCGATCTGGTCTCCGAATTTCACGGTGCTTTCCTGACCGACCTGTCTATCGAACAAATTGTCAATCTGGGCACCTGCTTCCTGCAAAACTTTGACTTAGATGACTACAAGTCCACGCAGATCCCGGAAGAAATGCTCCTCCAGGATTTCGAGTACATCCCTGCGAATTTTGGATCGAGTTTTGTCTACCGCTGGGATCAAAGCGTTGTGGATTGGATCAACCAGAATTTGATGTCTCAGTAGGCAATGCAGAGTCAACAGACAGAAAGCTTAAAAGAAACTACAACTGAAGACTGGGACCTGGTCATCACCCCTCATAAGAAGTGGTATGACCTCCAGTTGCATGATGTCTGGAATTATCGCGATCTGATAGGCCTGTTTGTGCGGCGGGACTTTGTCTCGCGATACAAACAGACCATTCTTGGCCCACTGTGGTTCATTATCCGCCAGTACATCAATTCGAAATTTATCGTAATTCCCAGGATAAGGGAGACTCGCTCCGGGTCCCTGAACAAGTTGCCAAAAGGTAGGTCACGTTTCCCTTGTTTCCCTCGATGACTGAAGGGCAACAAGAATTAGTGATCGAAAGTGTCAGTAATGCCCTGCGGCGTTTAGGTGGATGATGCTCAGGGCTTGCAATAAGCAATGGTTAGGGCTGGTTGGCTTCCCGGCGACCATTTAAACCCTGTCCCTGTGTTACCGGGATGTTCAACATGGGGATGGGTGATTAACCAACTTAAAATCCGAACGTGCAACCCACTACTCCTTCTCCAGGCAAAAAACAATTGCAAAAAATTCTTTAAACTGGGGTAGGGAAGATATTTTTTAAGAATGCTGACCGAATTGTTGCTTGCATCATAGTGACTGTTGCTTAAAAGACAGTAGGCCAGCCGGCTGATGGATTGTATAATTTTTGGCATGATAAAATCAGCAGATATGAACCACAAAATCTTGCTGATTTTTGCCCTAATTCTCATTCTTTGGGGATGCGGCAGCAAAGAATTGCCAGCTATACAACGCTTTCAAGGCGAAACGGTGGCAACTCTGCAGACAATGGTCAGCCAGGATATCTCCAACGTGGTCACCATGACCACGACACTAACAGTTCAAGTCGGCCAAACGCCTCAACCCGATGAACCGATCAAAACAAGCACACCAGACGTATTCATCGTCCCAATTGCGACAAATACTCCCACTGTAGCGCAAGCATACCCAGTTGTTACGTCAACCTTGTCGCCTGCTGCCCCAGACCCTGAAGAGACACC
>JBBAES010000079.1:0-6585 GCA_041655815.1 Anaerolineaceae bacterium | reverse complement strand
GAAGCGGCTGGACCAAGGCCCAGCCGTACGGAGGGGGCTTGCTCCCTCCGCTAACATGGGATCGGCGCGATCAGGTCAACAACCTCGCGCGGTCTGGTCCCACTCCGCTTCGCTTCGGGGATTAGTAAGACCGGCGAGATCAAGGAGATTAGTAAGACCGGCGAGAACAACCGCCACTAATAATTGATCAATCCTTATTTTTTTTGAGATTTTTTTGACCGAAGGTTTTTTAGTTGTTCGGCGATTTTACTTTCATAACCCTGGTCGGAGGGGTGGTAAAACTCACGCCCGAGCAGCTCATCTGGCAAATATTGCTGCTCTACCCAATGGTCATCAAAGGAATGGGGGTAAAGGTAGCCTTCCCCGTGGCCTAAGCCTTTGGCATCGCGGCTGCCATCCATCAGGTGAATCGGGACCCTGCCGGCGCCTTTCTGGTTGATCTCCTGCTGGACTTCCCAAAAAGCGCCGACTGAATTGGATTTTGGTGCTGTGGCTAAATAGATGACTGCATGGGCAATCGGATACCAACCTTCGGGCATGCCAATGTATTCAAAATTCTGTGCGGCAGCGTTTGCGACCAGGATGGCATTGGGGTCAGCCATGCCGATATCCTCACTGGCAAGGACAATCAACCGTCTAAGAATGAAGCGCGGGTCTTCTCCAGCCAGAAGCATTTTCGTCATCCAATACAAGGCTGCATCCGGGTCGCTTCCCCGCACTGACTTGATAAAGGCGGAAATGGTGTCATAATGCTGATCATCGGTTTTGTCGTAGAGCACTGCCCTTTTTTGGATAGACTCCTGAGCGATATTGAGGGTGATATGAATCAGGCCCTGCTCAGCGGGGGTGGTCTCGACCGCCAGTTCAAGGGCATTGAGGGCATTTCGGGCGTCGCCGCTGGCAATGTCGGCCAGGTGCTGCAGCGCGTCTTCGTCGACCTGGATGGCCCTCATACCATATCCGCTCAATTCATCCTGCAGCGCTCTGTGGAGAAGGGTCAGGATATCCTCGCGGGTAAGCGGTTTCAGTTCAAAGATTCTCGAACGACTGACCAAGGCCTTGATGACATCAAAATAGGGGTTTTGGGTAGTCGCGCCGATGAGCGTGATCATACCGCTTTCCACTTGAGGCAGCAGGGCGTCTTGCTGGGCTTTGTTCCAGCGATGGATTTCGTCAATAAACAAAATTGTGCGAACACGGTCATATTTACGGCGATCGGTGGCTTCCTGTATGATTTTGCGTAAGTCAGCCACACCCGCCAATACCGCGCTGAGAGAGACGAAGTGCGCATTAGTGGTGTTGGCAATCACCCGGGCAATGGTCGTTTTACCCGTGCCTGGAGGACCATAGAGGATGATCGAACTAAATAGACGGTCTGCCTGGATCGCCCGCCGAAGCAGTGTGCCTTCGCCAATGATATGTTGTTGTCCGACGATGTCGTCAAGTGTCTGCGGACGCATTCGCGCTGCCAGTGGTGCCTGGGAGCGCATTTGTTCTTCAAGCGAGTGGTCAAACAGGTCCATGAGTGCCTAATAGCCCTGTTCTATGTCAACCAGATTGTTGAGCGGCAGACCTTTGAGATAGCGTTTGAGATTTTCAATGAACAATTCACCTACCTGGTCCATCATTTTCACTGAATAGGCAGAGATATGCGGAGTGATGATCAGATTCGGTTGGGTCCAAAGCGGACTTTCAGGCGGCAGAGGTTCTTTACTAAAAACGTCCAGTGCGGCTCCGGCAAGCTGACCCGAATCGAGAGCTTCGATCAGGGCGTCTTCGTCCACCAGTTGACCACGGGAGACGTTAACAAAGTAAGATCCCGGTTTCATGGCGTCGAAAATGTCTTTGGTAAACAGGCACTCAGTTTCCCTGGTCTGCGGGAGGGTGAGCACAACAAAATCACAGTCCTTGATCATGCCCTGTAGAGCCTCGTTTGGGTACAGCCGGTGGAAGTAATTGCCATGCGGATCACCTAAGCCTTCTGGAGTATAGCCGGTATCCTCTGGATGCATTGCATCGCGCTTGCTGGCTAAAACGGTGGTGCCATAAGGGTAAAGCTGGCGGGCAATCTCGCGCCCGATCGAGCCGTAGCCAACAATCCCGACCGTGCTACCCCGCAATTCTTTGGGCAAGAGGCTGACGTGTTTGTCTTCAACCCAACGCTTTTCGCTTTGCGCCCGGATCATTTGAGGCATCTTATGACCGAGCATCAATAACATCATGATGGCGTACTCACCCATCTGGCTGATAGCGGCACCACTTGCATTGGTAATAGAAATGCTCTCTTCCTGAAGCAGCGGGTTGTCAATTAGCGTTTCCACACCCGCCCAGCTGCTTTGGATCCAGCGCAGGTTGGGGACCTTTTCTGCCGGTGGCAAATATGCGCCAGAGGTGAGCAGTACTTCTGTCTTGCGCCAGATTTCTTCGGAAAGCTTGCTGGCATCCCTAGATTTATAAACATCCAGTTTGATTCGTTCATCCAGGCTTTGGATCTGTTTGATTTGTTCTTCATTCAGTGAGATGGTACTTAATATTTCAATCTTTCGTTTGGCATCCATGTCTTTTTTGCTGCTTTCGTTCTCAGTCTCGATCAATTCTTGAAATCCAGGATTTGTGCTGCTGCTGCGATCGCTTTCGCTGCGATGGTGGCAGTTCGACTTCACGTCGAGGGTTTCGGGAAACTTTTCGAATCAGCAGAGCTGCCAGCAACAATCCCAGGATCACGATCAGGACTACCGGGGAAACGGTATCCATAGTTACAAAAGCCCTGATCAGCCAGACCAGCGCGATTCCTGCTGAGATTGCCAGAAGTTTTCCCAGATTTTTGAACATAACACACCCGGCCATCCCTGGTTAATTTAGAACCAGGTCTTGCGCCTGGTTCTATTTTACTTTGCTTTATTGCTGAAATTCGGCTCGTTTAACCCTTTGAGACTCTGGTGCGGGACTGTTCATGCATGTAGAGCGGCAGGTAGTAATACCCTCCACCGTTTTTTCCAGTAGAGCCAGAGCCCTTCCAGCCGCCAAAGGGCTGGAAGCCAGGCCAGGCACCTGTGGTGGTGCCCTGCGGACGGTTGGAGTAGGTGGTGCCTGCTTGGATGTTGTCGTAGAACCATTCGGCCTCATCAGGGTTACCAACAAAACCGGCAGTCAAACCATAGTCCACATCGTTGGCCAGCTTCATGGCTTGCTTGAGGTCCTTTACAGGCGCGACCATGGTAATTGGCAAGAACATCTCGTGCTTCCAGAGGCGATGATCGAGAGGAACATCCGTCACAACTGTAGGAGCGCAGAAATAACCGTCCGCGAATTCAGCTTGGGTTAACTTCTTGCCACCTGTACGGATGGTGCCATCTACAGCCAATTCCTGGATGTAGCTTTCGTAATCATCATAAGCTTTGCGGTTGATAACCGGACCAAACCAGTTTTCCCGCAAGGTAGGATCTCCGATCTTGATTGATTCGGTGTTAGCGAGGAGCTTGTCAACAAATTCATCATAGACAGCCTCTTCGACATATACGCGGGAACAGGCAGAGCACTTCTGTCCCTGCAGACCGAAAGCCGACCGCATCACACCGATGGCGGCCAGGTCGATGTCAGCGTTCTTCGAGACGATGGTGGGGTTCTTGCCGCCCATTTCAAGAATCACAGGATGCACATACTTGCGATTCGCAAACTTGCGGTAGATATCCATACCTACTTCCAGAGAACCGGTGAAAGTCACTCCGGCAACATCGTGGTTTTCCGTGAGCGCGTTGCCAACGGTGGAGCCGGGGCCGGTCACCAGATTGAGCACGCCATCTGGGATGCCGGCCTCCCGGGCACATTCCATCATCAGTGCGGCGGTCCAGCTGGTATCGCTGGCAGGTTTTAACACAACTGTGTTTCCAGCTACCAGGGCGTTACCGATTGGCCCACCTGCCAGGGAAGCAGGGAAGTTAAACGGAACGATCACCAACCAGACACCGTAGGGTTTGAGCACGGATTCGTTGGTTGAGGTCAACCCTTCTAACGGATCGGAACCGAGCGGTTTGCGATAGCCGTTGTTTTTCTCCATCAGGTCGGCTGCCCAGCGAATGAGGTCTTCCATTTCAGCCACATCGCCCAGCGCTTCCATGCGGTTTTTGCCAACTTCCAGGCTGACTGCGGCGCCGATTTCAAAGATACGCTCTGAAATGCGGTCCGCGAATTTATTCATGAGATAGACCCGCTCTTCCCAGTTCATACCGCTCCAGTTTGGGAAAGCTGCCTTGGCGGCGGCGACAGCGTCATCGGCATCCTGGGCGGTGCCTTTTTGAAAGGTGGCCAGATGCCAGTTGGTGTTGATGGGGGAATAAACCTTATGCTTTTCTTCAGCGAAACGCTCTTCGCCGTTGATGATCATCGGGTATTCTCTTCCAAAATGCTCTTTTAATTTTTCCAGAGCCTGGTCAAAATTATCATGCATCTCCTCAGGGGGATTTGTCATGGTTCCATAGGTCAGTTTAAATGTCATTGTGGATACGCCTCCTTGCGATGGTTGATTTCTTGATTCTAACATGGCGGGAATGCTGTTCTGACCAGTGAATATGGTTGTCAGGCAAATAAGAGCTGGGCAGGATGACCTTATATGTGCCGCAGCGGTTTGAGGCCGCATCGGGCAGACAATTTAATGACAGGATATTTAATTGGGTGTTTTTTTGATTTTAATTTTCTCGACGCTCGCCCGCAGCAAGTCGATTTCGAGGATTTCACCGTCGAGCGCTGGCTTACCCAGCAAGAGTTTAATTGCCTCGGCAGCCTGCCAGGCGGCAGTCAGGGCAGCTGTGAACGACAGTGTGCCTGACTGCTGCTCTTCGGCAGAAAGCTCACAACCCGGCGGACACAACAGGTCCAAAAGATCATCGCCAGGTTGGATCACACACACCCGACCATACCAGCCTGCCACAGCCCCGTGGACCAGGGGAATGCAGGACTCTTTGGCGGATTGCTGCAGCTGCAAACGTGTGGGGATGTTGTCAAGCGCGTCTACTGCCAGGTCGCAGCCGGCAAGCAGTTCCCCAGCGTTTTCAGCGGTGAGGTAAGTCTGGAATGCCTCTGTTTTAACCAGGGGGTTGATGGCCATGACGCGCTGCTGCGCGGCCAGAGTTTTGGGCCGTCCCAAATTCATGGTTGAGCTAAGCAACTGGCGGTTGAGATTGCTCTCTTCGAAAACATCCCCATCAACGACGCGCAAGTGCCCCACGCCGATGCGAGCCAGATGTTCAATCACGTAACCCCCTAAACCTCCGCAGCCAACCACCAGCACGCGTTTTGTGGCCAGTAGGGTTTGTTCTGACGCGCTGATGGCATCATGATTGCGCAGGTAGCGTTCCATCGAGTTCAGCCCCCAGCCATCAGGTGGAGGACGATAATGTCGTCGCCATCCTGGATGACATAGTTTTCGTAGTCTTCTTCAGGCACATATTCGCTGTTGACACGCACGATGATGTGCCTGAAGGTAAACACTTTTTCATCCAGCAGATTTCTGACGGTCATGCCGGACTGCCAGGGGTGATCGTCGGTGTTGACTTTGATCACAGTTTAGGTTGGATCACTTCCAAAAGTTCCGGCAGATCCATCCCGATTTCCTTCAACCTTTCCGGCGTCGGGATGCCGTTGCTGGTCCAACCGCGGCGTCGATAGACGGCGTCCATCAACTGCTCGTACTGGTCTTCGCGGTAACTGCGCGTGCGGGCAATCTTCTCGTCAAGATCCATGCTTTCGGGATCCAGACCCTGAAGATCACGCAGCTGCTGATCATACAACTCCTGGCGTGAAAGGTATTCCTCACGGCTGACCGGACCGAGAGAGCGGTAGGGTGCGTAATCGTCAACTCGTTCGCCTTTGCCCATGCGCACACTAAAGACGCGTTGGAATTGATAGACGCGCTCGGATTGCAGAATCAGTTCGTCTTTGTCAATCTGTTGGCCGGTGACGGCATTGAAGATATCGACATAATTTTGCACGTGCTCCGGCACTTTGGCAGGAGAATCGGTTTTGTGATTGTCAGCCGGAACGATATCATTCCAGGGCAGCTTGCACAGCCCTACCAGACCGAACCAGGTGCGGAACATGGGGAAATAATAGAGCGCGTTGGCTTTGTCTTCAAAGGTAGGGATCTGTTTATTGACCATATCCATGAAGATCAGCCAGGCTTCGTCGTGCTGTGGCCCCTTGGTAGCCATGGCAAATCCGCCTTGTTGGGCGAGGCTTTCTTTATGAGCGTACTCGGAATACTCCAGCCCCTTAACCTCCATGCCGATATCTTCCAGCAGTTGGGGGTCGGCACCGAATTCTTCGACGAAGATTTTCTTCAGGTTGCGGATGCCTAAACCGGCCAACTTACCAAAACCTTCGCCACGAGACATCTGGTGCAGCAGTTCGAGCACTGCATCGCGGTTGCCAAAGCGCAGGTCAAGTCCACCCATTTGCTCCCGAGTGATCTGCCCGCGCTGGTAGCATTCCATGATGAAAGCCGTGCAGGTGGCGAACGAAATCAGGTCGATGCCGTAGGTGTCGCAGTAGAAGTTTTCTTCCAGAATAGCCTGGGGGTCGAAAATACCC
>JBBAES010000078.1:0-6641 GCA_041655815.1 Anaerolineaceae bacterium | reverse complement strand
TGAAATCAGGATGCAAGTTACGCCTTGTTTCTTGAGTTCGCGAATCAGATGGAGTAGATTGTCGCTGTCAGTTTCATTCAGCGCCGCAGTGGGCTCATCCAGAATAAGAATCTTCACATCTTTTTTCAATGCCTTGGAAATTTCAATCAGCTGTTGTTTGCCAACTCCCAGATTCCGGATCTTGGTTAGCGGGTTAACATCAAGACCCACTTTCTCCAAGATTTCAACTGCTTGGGAGATCTCCTCATTCGAGTCGGTCACCATGCCTTTGGTGACTTCGTTACCTAAAAATATGTTTTCGTAAACTGATAATTCCGGGATTAATGCCAGTTCTTGATAGATGATCGCAATTCCTGCACGTTCACTATCGCGGATGCTGTTAAATTTCTGTAATTCCCCTTCAACAAAAATATCGCCTGTATAAGTACCGTAAGGATGTACCCCACTGAGCACTTTCATCAGTGTCGATTTGCCCGCGCCGTTTTCCCCAACCAGACAGTGGATTTCGCCCTTGCGTACACTGAATGTAACATCGTCTAACGCCTTTACGCCGGGGAATTCCTTGTTGATGGAATTCATTTCTAAAATGGGTGTCTCCATATAGGCGTCTCCTGCGGAAAATATATTTAAACAGTGACTGGATAACCAGTCACTGTTTTCTTAGAAATTACTAAATACTACTCCAAGCCGGTGAAATCGCTGGCCGGATAGTAACCGGAGTCGATGATTGCGGCTTTGACGTTGTCTTGAGTGACAGTGACCACAGCGGATGGTTTCGCAGGTACGTCAATCACGTTGTTGTTATAGGTTGCGGTTTCCTCGGGGGTCTTTCCATCGAGGAAAGCAACAGCTGCCGCGATAGCGTCAGCGACCAGGGTGCGAACATCCTTCAGAACGGTCATAGACTGCTTGCCGTCGATGATGTATTGGACAGAGGCTTTTTCAGCGTCCTGACCGGTGACATAGTACTTGGTCACCTCGGCGTCAGCAGCAAAAGCGTCAGCGATAGCACGGGCTGTACCATCGTTCGGTGCGAGGATGAAGACTTCGCCCTTGTCCTCTGCGGGGGCAGCGGTCAGGTTGGCTTCGGCCAGGTTCTTAGCTACGTTGAAGTCCCAGTTGGTGGTAATAACACCCAGGATGCGGCCCATTTCGTCACGGGTCAGAGTGGCTTTGTCTTGCAGGGCCACAGCTTCGGCAGAATTCTTTACCACGAAGGTGCCATCAGCAATCTTGGGCTGCAGCACGTTCCAGGCGCCTTCAAAGAAGAGGAAGGCGTTGTTGTCAGAGGATGCACCCGCATAGAGGTACAAGGGCAGGCCAGTACCAGTGGCATTGTCCACCAGGTATTGAGCCTGAGCTTCACCAACTGCCACAGAGTCAAAGGTCACATAGTAATCGACTGCATCGGTGTCAAGTATCAGACGGTCATAAGAAACAACTTTCACACCAGCGTCACGGGCAGCTTCAGCGGCCGCAGCGGCAGCAGTACCGTCATGAGGACAGATGATCAAAACTTGAATGCCCTTGGAAATAAGGGTTTCAACGTTTTGTTTTTCACGGGCAGGATCGCCCTGGCTGAACATAATCTCCACGGCGTAGCCTTGCTCGGTCAGTGCATCCTTAAAGCGGGCTTCGTCCTGGATCCACCGAGGCTCGTCTTTGGTAGGAAGCACAATACCCACGGCCAATTCTTCGCCGGTCTTAGGGGGCTCGACAACTTCCGGTTGCTGGGTTTCCGGTGTACAGGCACCCAGAACCATGCTCGCAATGATTAAGACACTTGCGAACGTAAACAGTAGTTTAAATCGTTTCATTTCTTCTCCTTAATTTAGTGATGGCATTTTTGGCTGACGTTGACTCTTTCGGCTGTGTCAGCAGTTTTATCGCCGAAAGCCTGGGGCTTTTACCCTTAACAATCAATTATATCTTATATATCTTAACTGCGAGGAAATAAGGTTAACATCGCTCTAATATACATCTGCCAGAATACCAGCATCTGCGATGTTATAATCGCCTGATAACAATAAAACAAAGAAATGAGTGAAATTTATGGTAAAAACCAGCGTCCTCTGCCCCAATTGCCGACAACCAGTCGTAATCGATCTGACCCGCCTGTTCGACTTGAACAGCGACCCTCAAGCGAAAGAAAACTTGCTTTCCGGAAGTGCCAATTATTTTCAGTGCCCCAGTTGCCAGTTTCAGGGTATTTATCCTACTCCGATCGTCTACCACGATCCGGACAAGGAACTACTACTGACTTATTTTCCGCCGGAACTGCATACGTCGGTAACCGAGCAGGAAAAATCAATCGGTCCCATGATTAAAAAGGTGATGGACGATCTCTCTCCGGAAAAGCGCAAGGCCTATTTATTTAAACCTCAGACCATGCTCACTCAACAGCGTCTTTTCGAGACCATTCTCGAAGCGGACGGAATCACTCCTGAAATGATGAAAGCCCAGCAAGAGAAATTGACCTTGCTGCAACAGTTGGTTAATGTAAGCCCGGAATCTTTGCCAGAACAAATAGCTCAAAACGACGAGAAAATTGATGAGGAATTCTTTGTTCTGTTGTCCCGCCTGGTACAGGCTTCTGCCGAAGCTGGCGACCAACAGTCCGTGAACGCGCTTTCAGACCTGCAGCAGTCACTTCTGGAGCATTCCACCCTCGGGAAAGCAGCCGCCCTGGAAGCCTCTGAAACTCGGGCAGCGATCACTGAATTACAGGAGTTGAGCAAAACCGGCATCACCCGAGAAAATTTACTCGACCTGTTTGCCAAAAACGTGGATAGCGAGATCCGGCTGACAACAATAGCCTCGATGGCTCGAGGCGGAATGGATTACACCTTTTTCCAGACGCTGACAGAAAGAATCGACCAGGCTAGCGGCGATGAGCAGAGCAAGCTAAAAACGCTGCGTGAAAAACTGCTCACGATTGTGGAAGAGATCGATAAAGCCGTCCAGGCTCAAGTGGAGGAGTCTCAGAAATTGCTGGAAGAACTCCTAAGCGCCGAAGATGTCGAAAGAGCAACTCAGGATGCCCTTCCCAGGATCAACCAGGCCTTCACAGAAGTCCTCAATGCCGAGATTAACAAAGCTCAGGAAACGGACGACACAGACAAGCTAACCAAGCTGGTAGGCGTAGTGAGCGTGCTGCGCGCGGCCAGCAGCAGCGGAGCGGTCCTGCAGGTCATTGAGCAAATGCTCCAGCTGGATAGCCCCGAAGAACGACAAAAGGTGCTTGAAGACGCTGGCGACGCAATCAGTGATGAGTTCAGTCAAACGCTTGGCGGACTGATCACACAGGTTGAAAGCCAGGCTGATCAACCAGAATTGTTGGAGAAGTTGAAACAAATCAACCGCGAAGTCCTGCGCTTTACCATGCGCCGAAACCTTAACAACGGTGCCAAATAGCAGGGAATCCAGACAAATTTCAAGGGATGCCTGAAACAGCCTTTTTACCGGTTTTGTTCGTTTCAAATTTGTTGATTAAAATAGAGCAAGTTGCTCCAGAAGCACTGCGAATCTAATGGGCTTCGTTTTGGAAACGCAAGCCATGACCGCGCACGGTCACGATATAGTCGTAATCCGAGTCGAGCAGATTGAGCCGCTCGCGTAAGCGTCTTACTAATGCATCAAAAGCCTGCTCAGTGACCCAGCGGGTATCCTCTTCCCAGACTGCCTGGATGAGCTCTTCGCGCGAGACCACTTCGCCAACCCTGGCATACAGGTAAGCCAGCAATACAAACTGCTGATTTGAGAGCGGGGGTTCCAACTCGATGCCCCTCACCCACACCCGCCTTGAGCCTTCATCAAGCCGAAGTCGAAAGACCTGACTGATTTCGGGGGGGAGATCCGAGAGCGGCATGGTCGCGTCTGAGCTCAAGAATAGAAAGGTCTGTATCACAGCAATTGCTATTTCGTCTGCTTCAACCAGTTTGACCGGCTCGATCACCACCTTATTGTTGAGGTAGGTGCCATTCTTACTTCCCAGGTCTTGCAGGATCACGCCATTGTTGCTCTTGATTATTTGAGCGTGTCGACGAGAAACCTGGCGGTCAGGGATCACGATATCGCAATCAGCCTCCCGACCGATCACCAGTGTGCCGTCAATAATCCATTGCTGGCCATTTAACGGCCCGTTATTCGCAATCAATACAGCGTCTTCCATTTTTAACACGACCTCATCATTTAACGATTATAATCCAAGCACAGGCAGCTTTTCCACGCCGAAATGGACAAAGCTGTTTTGAAGAGGAAAGAAGCAGAATGAAAAACGATCCCGGCAGCGGGAAAGTGCTGCACGAGCGCTACCAAATCAAAAGCATCGTCGGTCAGGGAGGTTATGGCTCCATCTACCTTGCCGAAGATTTACGTTTGGAAGGCCGCCTTTGTGCCGTCAAACAGGTTCGCTATGACGCAGCCCTCCCAGATGAATTGCTTAAAGAATCACGCGATCAATTTCTGCGCGAAGCCACTGTCCTCGCCCGCCTCGACCACCCCAACCTTCCCAAAGTTTCGGACTTTTTCTCCATCGGCAAGGACGACTTCCTGGTCATGGATTATGTCCCCGGTGACGACCTGCGCACAACTCTGGCCAAAGCGGAAGGTAGCGGCAAATTCCTCAAAGAAGAAGACGTCCTCAATTGGGCCGTGCAGATCGGGGATGCGCTCAGTTACCTCCATCACCAGGATCCTCCCATACTTCATCGCGACATCAAACCTTCTAACCTCAAGCTGACTCCCTCTGGTGTGGTCAAACTGGTCGATTTCGGCCTGGTTAAGTTGTTAGCGCCAGATGAAGTCACCATCACCATTATGCAGGGGCAAGGAACCGCCATTTATACACCATTGGAGCAATATGGTGGCGACAGCAATCACACGGACGCACGTGCTGATGTGTATGCTTTCGGCTGCACACTCTATCATCTGCTCACCAATACTCCTCCGATGAATGTGCGTGATCGCTTTCTCAGACCAGAGAGCCTGCCATCCCCTCGTTCCATCAACCCGGCCATAACACCCAGAGTTGACGATGCGGTTATATGGGCAATGGCGCTCCACCCCGATGACCGTCCCAAGGATGTAACCACCTTCGTCAAGGTCTTGACTGGCGAGAGCACCGGCAACTTGCGCCGGATCGGCGGTGGTTACAGTCAGTCTTTGCGAGCCCAGGTAGGTAAGGCCGAAACCCAGCTTACTCTCGTGACCATAGGGCTGGTTTTCCTGAGCCTGCTCTTTACGTTATTACATAATCTTTAAAAACAGACATCTGTGGGGGTCAACAGACCGGTAAACGCCACAGTGAGCGGTGATTTTTGTTGAAATGGTTTGTTGGAGGTCTTAATCCATCGGATATTGGTGGGTTTTTTGACTCAAGATCCACCACAGCAAAGCCCCACCCCAACCAAACATCATTCCAATCATCGTCACCTGGGCTACAAACCAGGAGGAGCTCTCTCTAACCAACGTCACGATAGGCGTAATGCCAATAGTAAGCAGCATGTAAGCAGCCAACCCGCCAATGACCGTGCACAGGGCAGAGCGCAGACCCCATCGCACGCTTCCCCACCATTTATAGCCTGCGATCCACGCTAAAAAACTTCCCGCCAGGTTCAACAATATCACCAAAAGCCAGTCTGTCAGGCGGGGATAACCGCTTTCGTTGGCGTATGGTATCGGTGTCGGCGTGGGTTCCACTGTCGGCGTGGGGCTGGAGACCCTGGTTGGTGTTGGGGTCGGGTTGGGCGTTGCCGTCGGCATAATCACCTGGGCTAAACCGCCTTGTGTGTTTAAAATGAGCAATCCGGAAGTCTTCGCGGGCTCACTGATGGCGGTAACCTCAAAAACTCCTTCTCTTTCGATTCGATAATCGACCGTTGCCAGGCCCTTCTGGGTGATAGTTTCGGGCTGAGAAATGATCAGGTTTTCAGTCGCGAGCCTGATCGTAAATTGCACAACCGTGCCATCAGGCACCTGGTTTCCGTTGTTATCGACAATCGGTCCCGCCTGGATACGCACGCTTTCCCCCAAAACGAAAAGTGGGACTGGCGTCTCAACTGTCAGTGTCTCCATCGTTGCTGTTGGTTCGCTAGGTTCGGGTGTCAGCAGTTTGATTTGAATGACCTGGTCCGAATTTGGAGCGGTCACCTCACCCAGCTGATAGTCGACGGCACTTACAGAAACCGGCAGCGATCCACTTGCGGTCATCTCTCGCATCAGCACCCGTGCTGCGATATCCATCGCGCTTTGGGTGTTATTGTAGAGGGCATAATACGCGCTTATGTTGGCTAAATCTGTCGAATCCAGATAGTAAGGTACATCGTAACTGAACACGATCACGTTTTTATCTCTCAGCAGGTCCAGTCTCTCTGAGAGCAGGCGTTTCAAAGCCCGGGTTTCGGCCAGGTTTTGATCCTCATTGAGGATGTTGAAAATCACCCACTGTGAACGTCGCAGGTTGTCCAGCCGGTTGGGGTCCGCAGGCTCGGTTCGCTGGTCGAGGATCTCAATCAGATCAGTAAAATTGTAGGAAAAGATGCGATCCGCAGTCAGCTGATTGGTTCCCAGCGAGCCGTAGAAGCGGTTGAGGGTATCTTCGAAATCCATGGTGTCGAAGTTATATTGCCTCGCGCAGTCCT
>JBBAES010000077.1:0-6684 GCA_041655815.1 Anaerolineaceae bacterium | reverse complement strand
CGACTGAAAGAGCTTGAAGCACTCCACCCAGATCTGGTCACCCCCGACTCCCCAACCCAACGTGTCGGCAGCAAACTTTCCGAAAAATTCCGCAAAGTAAAACACCCGGCACCCATCCTCAGCCTGGCCAATGGTTTTGGTCCACAGGCCACTTTGGATTGGTACGAACGCATCGCCAGGATTGACCCCAGAGTTAAAGATGCCCACTTCGTTTTGGAACCCAAGTTAGACGGGCTGACCGTCGTCATTCATTACCAGAACGGTCTTCTGACCCTCGCTGCAACCAGGGGTGACGGGCTGGTTGGCGAAGACGTGACTGAAAATATCAGGACCATTGCCACAGTGCCTCTGCGAATTCCAGTGGTTGGGGATGCAAGAGCACCTGACGAAATCGTGTTCAGAGGTGAGGTGTTTATAACCAAGTCCGATTTCGCACGCCTCAACCAGGAGATCGAGGCTAAAGGTCAAAAGCCCTATCTGAATCCACGCAACACCGCCGCCGGCTCTCTGAGACAACTCGACCCGGCTATTACCGCCTCACGGCCGCTAAGACTCTACCTGTACCAAATTGTTTCATCCACAGACCCTCTACCAGTCTCGCAATCGGCCACATTGGATTACATAGCCAATTTAGGTTTACCCGTTAATCCTTTGTACTGGCATGCTGACAGTATTGAAGAGGTGATCCGGATTTGCGAAGAACAAGGTTTGAAACGTCATGGCTGGGATTTTGACGCGGATGGCATAGTCATAAAAATTGACGACAAAGATTTATTTGAATCCCTTGGTGTGGCCGGCAAGGACCCCCGCGGATCGCTGGCATACAAATATCCCGGTGAAGAAGTCGAAACCAAGCTGCTGGATATACAGATCAATGTCGGGCGCACCGGCGTGCTCACCCCTTCAGCCCTGCTTGAAGCAGTTAATATCGGCGGCGTGGTGGTCAGACAGGCTACCCTGCACAATTTTGATTTTATTGCCGAGAAAGATATTCGCGTCGGTGATCACGTTTTGCTCAAACGAGCTGGCGAGGTGATCCCGTATATTGTCGCGTCGCTGCCCGACAAGCGAGACGGCAGCCAGGTGCCTTACATTCCACCCACTGTATGTCCATCCTGCGGCGCACCTGTTGAAAAAGACGAGGGCACAGTGGCATATTACTGCATCAATGCCAGCTGTCCGGCACAACTGAGCCGCAATATCGAGCATTTTGCTTCCCGTGGTGCCATGGATATCATCGGGTTGGGCGAAAAAATTGTTCAACAGCTTGTTAATGCCGGGTTAATCCATAACGCTGCCGATCTTTACAGACTGAAGGAATCTGATTTGCTTGCCCTGGACAAATTTGGGCCCAAGAAAGCCCAAAACCTGGTTGAGTCCATACAGGTGTCCAAGGCGCAGAGCCTGACGCGATTTATCATCGCTTTAGGCATCCGCGGGGTTGGTGAGGTTGCCGCAGAAAAACTGAGCGAAGCCTTCCACGACCTCGACACCCTTTCCGAGACCAGCTTAGAGGAATTGCAGATTGTGGATGGAGTCGGTGAGATTATAGCCAGGGATATTCACGCCTGGTTCGCGGAAGCAGATAATAAGGATTTGCTTCAAGCCTTCCGACAGATTGGATTATGGCCGGTCAGCGCTGCTTCTCAGGAAAAGAAGGAGCAGACTCTGGAAGGGTTAAGCTTTGTGATCACAGGCAGCTTGCCCTCATTATCCCGCGAACAGGCTGAAGAACTGATCAAAGACCACGGTGGCAAAGTGGTTGGCTCAGTGAGTAAGAAAACGAATTACCTGCTCTTAGGAGAGAGCCCAGGCTCAAAACACGTCAAAGCCCTGCAGCTGGGCATCCCTATGCTGAGCGAATCTGATTTGCAGGAAATGATCGAGGCTGAATAATATCCAAACTTTATCTAGAATTGGAACATTCGTTTCTAAATTAAAGTCCCCTTGGGAAGGGAATCACGCTCTTCCTCAATTCTGTCCTTACAGTGATTCGAGTATGATGAGACTTCGTAGGGAAGGTCTTTGTGCCCTTCCGCAATTCTGTCCCTTCCGTGATTCTCGTCTCTGATGAAGCATCGTACGGAAGGGCCTTGGTCCTTCCGCCATATGGATTAGCCGCCATTCTGTCCCTTCAACTTTCCGCTCCTGTGATGAAGTATCATACGAAAAGGCCTTGGTCCTTCCATAAAATGGATAAGCCGCCATTTTGTCCCTACAAATTTCCGCTCCTGCAATGAAGTATCGTACGGAAGGGCCTTGGTCCTTCCGCCATATGGATTAGCCGCCATTCTGTCCCTTCAAATTTCCGCTCCTGTAATGAAGCATCGTACGGAAGGGCCTTGGTCCTTCCGTAAAATGGATTAGCCGCAGAAAAGCCTATTGGTCCTTTCGGTCAGATTCTCATCTCAAAACACAAAATTAATTCACTAAAAACTAACCCCGATCCCGAGAATGAAAATTACTATCGGCTGAAAATACTATCTTGAACCAAACAAGCCTCTTTTGAAAAAAGAGGCTTGTTTATGCTTAGTCATGCAGAGGGGTTACTTACCTAACAGCCCGCGCCTCGTCTTCCGTTTCAGGGAGCACGGAAAAATCATTGCGATAAAACTGAATCAAAGCGAAAATGGCAAGCACCCCCATACCCACGAGAGATACAGTTTGAAGGGTAGAAAATTCTCCCCTGAATCCTTCCGGAGATTTTAAGAACTGATAGATTCCGAAATAAGCCCAGGCGATTGGAAGTGGAAAAGCCGCGTTTCGAAGGATCAGTACTACCCCGATAACCAGAAGCACGGACACAGCCAATATTATGATCGCCCAAGTTTCCTGGCTCAACCCAAAGCCTGACCAATTCAATTTAACCAAAGCAGCGGCACTATTGACGACTGTCGCGATAAACAGCCAGCCGGTATACAGCCCAAAGGTCAACGGCAATAACCACCGTTTCCCTTCCTGAATCTCCAGCAACTTCTTCAATATCAAAGCCAGCACGATCACAAATCCGAAAATAAAGAGCACAGAGAGTTCAACCAGTTCAAAAGAAAACGAAACAATCCAGGCGATATTAAGGACGCTGGAAATTATGAAAAGTGAAGAAATGCTATCGATGGCCTTTTGATAATATAGGTCATCTTTCTTGACGATCATAACGATCACCGATGCCAGTAGCAGCAGGTAGATGACACTCCATATGCTGAAAGTAGAAGGGCCAGGTGTAATTAAGGTCATGTACTTGTCGGATATTTCTTTTTGTGTCAATCCGTTGATGAAGCCGAAAGCTCCCAAGGCGTTAACAGCCAGTGTAATAATCAGAAAAAGACCATTGATCCATGCTTTTTTTGTTCTATCCATTAAATATTCCTCCTTGTTTTTGTGACTCCTCAGAGTCGATGTTTGGTTGTTTCAATCCCGTTCAAAAATCCAGCATGAAAATAGTTTACCTTACTCAAGAGTACAGATACTTTGTTTGCATAACCAAATTCTGGATAAATTTGCGAGTTGACCAAGACTTAGATGTTTGTTTCCTGACGGGCGGGATTCTATGCCGGTCTTGCAATGAATATTAAAAGCGGTCGGAGATTATAGAAATTTTATCCCTTTGTTAGCTAACTCTTAAAATTTGTTGTCGTCTTGGGCAGGAAATTTGCGAACTTAAGTTGGTCATTTTTCAACAATAGTGTTTTGGGTGATATCGGGTTGAAAAAAGCCTGGTGCTCTGCTCATGCCTTTTGGAAGGTCCTTGAACCCTGCATACGTCCGTAGGAAAATCCCTTGCGTCCTTCCGCGATGTATCCCTCCCACGCTAATTATCTCCACAGCTTACTAGGGCGAAAGCTAACCTTAAGCCTTGTATTTTTAGATCCAATGGGAAGGCTTGGAGTCCTCCGTATTCCAAGGTAGTTGCCTAAATTTGACAAATTTTACGTAACAAAAAAGCCCCCAAATAGGGGGCTAAAGGTGGAGATGGCGGGAATCGAACCCGCGTCCGAAAGATTAGACTCTCGAATATCTACGAGCGTAGCAGAAGATTTGGTCTCGTTCGCTTCAAGGTGTTCTGCGCAACTATTGGCAAACCATTCGCTTGAACCGTTAGGCTCTCTTAGGGGTATTTCGCGAATCAATACCCGGCATTCTGACTTCTATGACGTCCTTGCTGGATTCGGTCAGAAAAACGACTCCAGGGGACGGTACCTCGGATTAGGAGGTATCGCAACCTGCTTCAGTTAGCTTATGCAGCTAAAGGAAGAGTTGCATAACTTGTGCGATTGGCACTTGTTGTGTTGTACTGATTTCACGAGGTCGGTACCTCTCGGCTCGCAATCCGGAACCAGCTTCTCCCGTCGAGACCTGGCATCCCCATGCGTTGTTATTATAGCAAAACAAAAGCCTCCCTGCAAGTACAGGAAGGCTTTATTACAGTTCTCTTACAAAAGTTACTTAGTAATCTGCTCTAATTGTTCAGCAAGAACTTTGTTGCCGAATGTATTCAGCGTGTCGAACTCAGTCTGGACATCCAGGCTCGGGTTGTCGACGACAGCGGCCATAACAACTTCAATCTCGTCACGAACAAAGTCAT
Organism: Anaerolineaceae bacterium; assembly: GCA_041655815.1. GTDB lineage: Bacteria > Chloroflexota > Anaerolineae > Anaerolineales > Anaerolineaceae > Mesolinea. The sequence goes on along the minus strand of JBBAES010000077.1, from coordinate 2,102 downwards.
ATCCAGGAACGGCAGGTTCAAACCAGCCATAATCCAGGAGGTCCCAGGAGGCTTTGTAGGTCGGATTCTTATCCATGTAATCAAACATCATGTCAGCAACCGACTTGCGCACCGGGAAATAACCAGAGGCTTCCGCCCACAGTTTCTGAACTTCGGGGCTGGTGTAGTACTTAATGAAGATCCAGGCAGCCAATTCGCGTTCAGGAGTGGATTTCGGGATCGAAACACTTGCACCGTAAACATCCTGTTTGGGGGTGCCGGTGCTGGGTAGAGCGCCTACAGACCAGTCAAAGGCAGCGCCTTCTTCAACAGCTTGTGTATAGAAAGGCAGACCAGAGCTGGAACCAACAGCGAAAAGCAGGGTGCCATTGCCAAAGTCAGATTGATCACCGTAGTTCTCGGAAACCAAGCGGGCACACCCGTCTTCAAACATATCTTGCAGATACTCGAATGCGGCGACTGCTGCGGGGCTGTTCAGGGTGTACTGGTTGGTGGTTCCATCATAGATGTCGCCGCCAAAAGCATAGGTCCAGGAGGCAAACCGAGAGGTGTCAATACTTAATTGATATCCCATTGAGCCTTCAGCTTTAGCGCCGCTGAAAGGTTGTTCAACAGCTTTACAGGACATTTCGCGGAATTCTTCTGGTGTGGTGGGAGGAGCATCATAGCCGAGCTCTTTCAGCCAATCCATGTTGTAATACATCACTTCCATGGAGCGGTTTGGTGCCAGACCCAAACGCTGGTTATCATATAACGGATAGACATCCTGCTGGAAGAAGGCTTCAATGAAGTCGTCCTGGTCAGCTTGCGGCATGCCATAAACCGGGTCATTGATGACTGTGTTCATATCGAACATAGCATCGGCCAGTTGGTAGGTGGCAATTTGGTTCTGATAACCAACCACGATGTCAGGAACATCAGAGGTATTCAGCAGAGCCAGCATCTTGGTATAAATATCGCCATAACCACCAGCGTATTCAGCCGTCAAAGTGATGCCATATTCATTCTTTTCATTGAAGTCGTTGATGATCTTTGCCATCGCTTCTTCACGAGCTGAACCGGTATGTTGGTGCCAAAATGTAATATTTTTGGCGGGGGTAACAGTCGACCAGTCCACAGCGCCGTCTACTACCGGCTCTTTGGTTTCAGTCGCTGGGGTGGTGCAAGCACTAAGCACCATTGCTGCAATCATTACGATCGCAATTAAACTAAACAGTTTTCTCTTCATTCTTCAAAACCTCCATTTTGAATCTAATAATTTGATAACGAGAATATTCTCGTATCATCCAAAGTATAATCCTACCCTTTCAAGCCAGTTGTTGCAATCCCTTGAGTAAACTGTTTCTGGGTCAGGAAGTAAATAATCAGGATCGGGACCAAAGAGATCACCGCTCCTGCCATCAATAAGTGTGTCTGAGGCCCCGCTTCGTTAACGAAGGACCATAAGCCGACCATGATCGGGCGCCAGGTGTCATTTGTAGTCACCAATAACGGCCATTGGAAGGCGTTCCATGAACCGGTAAAGCCAAAAAGAAGCACAGTCATGATCGGAGCTTTGCTGATCGGCAAGACAATCTGGATAAGGAACCGCAAATGGTCGGCCCCATCTATGCGGGCTGCATCCCATAGTTCCTTGGGAATCTGGGCAAAAAATTGCCTTAACAAAAAGATGCTAAACGCATTAGCAATAAATGGTATGGTCAGCGACCAGTATTTATTCAGCCAAGTACCACCAGGAATTGGAAAAATACTTCCTCGAATCAACAGGTAATTCGGAATCAAAGTAACTGATTCAGGAATCATCATTGTTGCCAAAAACAACCCGAACAATATATTCTTCCCTTTGAAATCGATTCTACCGAAGGCGTAACCGGCAAGGATCGAAGTAATCAGCAACCCCGCCAGGGTTCCTATTGTGACCAGAACACTGTTCAAAAAATATTTTGAGAATTTTGCCTGGTTCCAGGCTTCCATATAATTGCCCCATTGGGGTACTTTAGGAAACAGTGCCCGTGTAATTGTCTCGCCCAGGGTCATCAGCGAACTTGAAATCATCCAAAAGAATGGGAATATAAAAATGAACGCACCAAATATCAGAATGG
>JBBAES010000076.1:0-6849 GCA_041655815.1 Anaerolineaceae bacterium | reverse complement strand
TGCTTGATTATCTCGAACTGCACCTGCTTTTACTTGCCAACCCGGATGGACGCGCCAAAGCCGAACAGCAGGCACAAGCTGGTGAAGACATCACCTGGCAAAATAACACCAACAATACCTACTCAACCCAGGAGATTGGAGTCCGCCTGAACCAAAATTTTCCTTTCCAATGGCGTGATTCAGATATTGGACCATGCGATCCTTCTTACGCCGGCCCCTCAGCCGCCAGCGAGCCTGAAACACAAGCTGTCATGACTTATCTCGAGCAGCTCTCTGAACAGTCAAACCAGGTTTTAATGCTTCATCTGGACGGTCAGGACAGTAAGGAAAAATATTTCCTCAGCCCATACCTGTTCAACCCCATCGCAGCCAACCCTCACATCGATGAACTTTATACGCTGGCAGAAAAAATCTCTTATGGAACAGTATCCGCACCAGTTCGGCAAGGATCAAATTTAGAACTCCAGCCGTCCTATGGCATGCTGGTTGATTATGCTTATGGGACACTGGGGATTCCTTCGCTGCTTTTCGATATGGGCGGCATCCACTGGTACTGGTATTTTGAAGATTATCTGCTGGAACCGAATATGGACGCATTGAGGCGGGCGGCAAAAGCCAGTGCTGACCCATATCACCGTCCTTTCGGACCTGAAGTCGTGATTGAAAACATTAATTATGATAAAAGTAGTCTCACTATTCAGGGATATGCCGACGATTATACGACCTGGTGGGGAGGCGGCGCGGACGTCTACAGCCAGGTGAAACGTCTTGAGTTTTCTGTTGATCTGCCTCCCTGGCATCCGGATGCTATCCTGTATCCAATCAATGGTTTGACCAGAGATGCTGAATTTGACTTTATCTCACATTTTGAGGACAAAATCGCATATTGGCAGCTGCCTCCCGGTAACCATCGCCTGTTTATCCAGGCATGGGATACAGAAGCAGATGGTAACCCGAGCAATCCCGGACTGGTCAGTGCGGCAGATATCTTTGTTCCTGATCAATCGTTTTTTCAACGATCATTTTTACCGTTAATTATTAAAAAATAGCTTTCGAGAGAAAGTTTAGTGGTCTGATCCCCAGTTATAAAGGGAAAAATTGAAAAAGATTAAATTTGGCTCGCAAAGCTACAACATTTTGATATAGATAGCATCTGCGTTCCCAGCTATCTTTATTTTTGATCAATTAGAATAATCTTCAATCCACCTATTGAGAAATCAATATTAACTTTATAGCTATCTCTTTATCTATTAAGTAGTATTTAGTAATAGAGGCTGGGGAAAGTGTGGAAGATGGGTCACTATCACGCAATCTGTATCGGCTCAACGAGGAAATCAGCACTGTTCCTTAAAATCCCGGGTGGCTGTGGATAATGGAGTGCTTATCCCCATTATTCTTTTCGTCTTAATCACATGGTACAGTCAGGCAGCTTTTATCCAGAAAGTCTCCGCAGGTTTTCAACCGGCAACACATAAATTACCACAGGTTTTATACACATTGTAGGCGTAGTTATCCACAGAAAAAGAGGAGTTATCCACAAATCAATCAAAGACTGTATTCGTTTTTGTAACCTTCAAGAAGCTGTTCTGTCTGATCGATAAAGTGATCCAGATCACTTAGGAGATCTTCTCGTTTGTCTTCTTTGAAACCGAGCGCTGCCAGGAATTCTTGCCATTTTTGAAGGTGCTCTTTGTCTTTCAGACAGGAAAGTGCTTGCTGCCAGGTTTCCATCATCGGCCAAAGCACGGCATGCAGAGAGCCGCTTTCAGCCATCGCTTCGACGCTTTGCAGAAAGTAAGCCTTTCTCACTTTCGAAATATTTACCGGGCAATCATCTTGTTTATTGGCAGCTTCCAGGGTTTCTTCCCAGACCGGATGCCACTGTAAAAAAAGGGCATCGTTCATGTTTTCATTGCCCAGCAAGCGGGTCAAATCCCCAATCAGGGGCAATCTTTCCAAAGTTTCCATTCGGCTGGTGAAATCAAGCATAAATCGACGTGTGGTCAGGGCCGGACCATTCAGACAGGCGGGGGCATTCGCGGCAGTTCCGACGGCCTTGAAATAAAGCGCGAACCAATCTTCCCAACGGACCTCCTCGGAGTCGTTCAGGTCAAACCACAGTGTTCGGGCCTTTTCGGCGAACTGTTGGGCGCGTCCATAGACGTTTTCCGGGCTGTCAAAGCGTGCGCTGACGCCAGCCTGAATAAACTCTAGCCAATGATCGTTGTCCAGTAATATATTTTGGTGTTTACACAGCGCGTGGCCAATCCACGGATTTTGGCGTAAACGTCGATGATAGGTGTAGAAAGATTGGTGATGGTGTTCAATATCCAGCGAAATCTCGTAAGTCACCCGTAAAACTTCCCGTTTGACTGGGGGTTCTTCTTTATGCACGAAGATCAGGTCGATATCAGTACTGCCTCCCAATAAAGGCTCACCCTCCGAAACCGAGCCGGTCAGATAGACCGCAACCAGGTCTTTTTCCTTTCGAACTCTTCGGGCGATGTGGTCCCTGGCAATTTTGAGCAGCATTTCCTGATTTATTCTCACTAAATCTCCTTCAGTTTTCCAATGGCAGACTTTGTTGATAGGGTGCCAGCCGCAGGGCTTGTTTGATTTGGTTGATCACGAAGTTCAGGTCAGCAGGATCGGCAATGAAATTCAGATCATCAGTTTCTATGTTTAAAACCCGTCCTTGCCACTTATCCTGAGCAAAGAAGTGATCATAAGCCTCCATTAGCTCGCCGATGTAGGCTGGGTCCATATTCCGTTCGAATGAACGATCGCGGTGGGCGATGCGATTCATCAGTGTTTCCAAGCTGGCTTTCAGATAGATGACCAAATCTGGATTGGGAATTTTATCCGCCAGGGCGGAATGGACGTTATGATAAACCTCCAGTTCATCACCTTCGAGGTTAATTCCGGCAAAGAGGGCGTCTTTGTCGAAAGTATAGTCCGAAATTACCATCTTGCCGGTCTTCAGAACCCCTGGAATAAATTTATTTTGTTGGTGATAACGACTCATCAGAAAAAATATCTGGGTCTGAAAAGCGTAACGACTGCGATCGCTGTAGAAATTGCTTAGAAAAGGATTTTCTTCAAATACTTCCAAAAGGACTTCGCCTTCAAAAGCAGGCTTGAGCAGGCGCGCTAGAGTTGTCTTCCCAACACCTATAACACCTTCAATAGCAAGATACATAAAATCACTCCGTGATGAGATTTGGACTTAAAACTATACCATAAAGGTCGGGTTTGCAGCTTCAGAACGCAGCCTCGCCGAAACAGAAGTCGTAGCGAAGAACAAACTGAAATGTTTGATCGGATGACTGCCGAAGTTTACTCAATGGGGGATTTTCAAAAAAACTGTAAATATTAGATCTTTAAATGCTCATGCAGGGTTGCGGCGGACTGAACAAACTCAGGAGTATACCGGATCTGACTGTCACGCGGACGAGGCAGGTCAATAGGCAGGTCCAGCACAATCCCCTGTGGATAATCAGATAGTACTAGAACGCGATCGGCCAGAAATACCGCCTCGGAAATCGAGTGAGTTACCATCAGGATCGTCTTGCGTTTCTCGGTCCAGATGCGCAGCAATTCCTGGCTCATGCGCTCACGGGTGAGTTCATCCAGGGAAGCGAAAGGCTCGTCCAGAAGCAAAATGTCCGGGTCTTGCACCAGCGACCGGGCGATTGCAACCCTCTGCGCCATCCCACCTGAGAGCTCATGAGGCCAGGAGTTCTCAAAGCCCTGCAGTCCGGTAAGCTCCACCATTTCCTCTACACGCGCGTCGATTTCTTCTTTAGGGGTGCCAGCCAAATCAAGAGGCAGGCCGATGTTATCGCTAAGCGTTCGCCACGGCATCAGATTAGCTTTCTGGAAGACCATCCCGGTTCGGGCTTGCCTGCCGTGGATATCCGGAAATTCAATAGTGCCAGCCTCGTAGGAGATCAGACCCGCAAGAGCGCGCAGAAGCGTGCTTTTACCGCTCCCGGACGGTCCTACCAGGCAGGCGAAAACATTTTTTTGCAGGCTGAAACTTACGTTCTCCAGAACTTGTAAAAGACCATCTTTCTCTTGAAAGCTGACCTTCAGATTCCGGACGACCAACGAGTTTTCAGGGAAGGAAGTCATTGGTATAGGCATCCTTGATGTCGAGTTCGCTTTTCATCAAGCCGATTTCGATCAGTACGTTCATCATATTGGTCCAGCGCAAAACTTGCTCTTCCTCAGTTTCAGGGATCAGCTGCCAATGGCTGATCGATTCCCTGAGCACTTCTTTCTGAATTGGTGCAACTTCCTCAGTCAGATTCTCCACATATTTTTGACTGATCGTCCAGGCTTCCTCTGGATAGGCTGCGGTGTATTCAAGCGCCTTCCTGAAGGCCCTTACTACTTTTCCGACCAGGTCCGGGTTGTTTTCTATGCTGGTCTGATTGCTGACCAGACAATTACCAACCAGTTCAATGTAATCTTGAACGGCAATGAGATCTATTTCATAACCTCGCGCGCGTAGTTGCACCGGCTCGTTGGCGAGGTAAACTACCACGGCATCCACGCGGCCGCTGACCAAGCTCTCCACCTGGGTGAAGCCGATCGAGACCAATTTATAGTCATCTCGTTGGAGACCAGTCTGGTAGGCCAGCGCTTCCATCCCGATGTAGTTAGCGCCATAAAGCCCGGGCAACCCAATATCTTTTCCCGCCAGGTCAGTCGGCTCAGTGATATCAGACTCTTTGAGCGCGGCCACTCCGACAGGATAATCTTTATACCAGGTGGCAACTGATACCACCGGCAACCCCTGCTCGCGGCTGAGCAAAACTTGTTCCCCCGAGGCGATCGTAAACTGCTGATGGTTCGAGCCTACCAGCGCCACAAAATCAGCTTCGTTCCCGTAGGTGAGATCGACTTGCAGCCCTTCCTCAGCGAAAAAGCCCTTATCCACGGCAACATATATCGGTGCGAACTGAATGTTGGGCACATAGGTCAGATTGACAGTGATTTTTTCAAACTCATTTGCGCCTTCGGTTTTACAGGCGGACAAAACGAGAAGTAGCATCATAATAAGAATGAGAACAGTTTTTTTCAAGATACCTCCGGGTTAACTCTCTTGCCAGGTCTGCCATTTTAAGGCGCGCCGTTCGATGAATAATACAATGCTGTATAAGCTGGCAGCCAGGAAGATGAGGCTGAATACGGCCACGAAAACAAGCGCGGTATCATATTGCCCGCGACCGAGATTGATCAGATAACCCAGCCCACGGTCAGATCCCACCAGTTCTCCCACAATCGCTCCGATGACCGAAAGAGTCGCCCCGACGCGTAAACCACCCAGCAATACGGGAAGAGATGCGGGAACCTCAAGATAGCGCAAAATCTGCCACTTACTGGCTTTGAAAGAATCCATCAACTCACGCAGGTCTTGCGAAACCTGACGCATCCCAACCAGAACATTAACCAAAACCGGAAAGAAAACTGTCAGGGCACAGATGAGCACCTTAGAAAACAACCCCGGTCCAAACCAAATGATGATCAAGGGCGCGATTGCTACCACAGGCACCGACTGACTGCCGACTAAAAAGGGCGAGAGCAATTTTTCAAGCAGCGGAGTTTTAGACAGGATGTATCCGAGAACAGATGCGATCACACTGCCAAAAAGCAACCCCAGGGTTAGCTCCAGTAAGGTATAAGAAGTGTTGTGCCACCACATCCCATTTCTGAGAACTTCCAAAAATTTTGCCCAAACCATGGCCGGACCGGGCAATATAAATGGGGGTAAGTTCAACAGTCTGTAAAGCAGTTGCCAAACACCCAGGAACAAAACAACGGAAGCCAGGGGCAGTACCCAGCGCTGCCGGGTAGCTCTGAGCCAGAAGGGGTTATCCCGATGGGTCTTTAATCGTATTGCCATAATCTATGCCTAATTGTAAAGGCATTTGGTTAACGAATGAAAGTGATTAAGGGAAGTGCCTGAAAGTTACATGAAGCAAAGATAATTCCTGGGTGTACGGGTCTATTCCGCTACGAAGGGGGCTCTGTGTCAGCTTTCGAGGTGACAATAATAGCGTCGGGATGTGGTTGCGCTTGCTTACGCAACAGTCTTAGCCACCCCGCCTGCGATGGGTGGCCATCCACACAGGCTTGTTCACCTCCCGATTGGCAAGAAGCGTGGAAATCCGGCTATAATATATCCATATGCCGTTGAAACCTTTCCGCCCGTCTAATATTATGCTTATGCCCAATACCGCCGTTCCCAAAGCGAACCTGTTGGCGGAGCAGGTCAGAAGATGTTTGGTTAATTCGGATATAAGCGTTAAAACCTTTAATTACGATTTTGAGAAACCGGGTTTAACTCCAGATCTGCGGGACATCGACCTTTTAATTGTTTTAGGTGGCGACGGCAGCCTGTTGAGAGCGGGACATTTTTGCGCGCCATTGGGAATCCCTTTGCTTGGTATTCGGTCTGGTCGGCTTGGCTTCCTGGTTGAGCTGGACGAGAACAATCTGGAAAAAAACCTGGAAAGATTGCTCAAGGCCGAATATCGTCTGGAGAGTCGCATGATGCTGAAGGCCCAACTATTTTCAGGCAATTCTTTCCGCCAGACATGGGACGTAATCAACGAGGCTGTTATTTGCCGGGGCTACGAGGTACGCCCAATTGAAGTTCGCGTCGACCTGAACGAAGGTTACATGAACTCATATGTGGCTGACGGGGTGATAGTCGCTACAGCAACCGGTTCAACCGCCTACGCTCTTGCTGCTGGAGGGCCGATCTTGCCTCCTGAGTTGCGCAATATGCTCATCTTACCTATTGCTCCTCACCTTAGTTTGGATCGGGGTGTGGTGTTG